>NZ_JASGCA010000079.1:0-231 GCF_030449715.1 Bacillus sp. LB7 | reverse complement strand
GCCAATGGGATCAACAATCTCCAGATCACAAGGAGCAATTTTTTTGGATTCATAGACTTGAGCGGAAAACGCCCTTTTTCAGAAGCCATACAGCTTGGGGAATTTGTTGAAATGGGCGTCAATCAATTCGGAGCGTTTGACGGTACCCCTAATAAAAACGTTTATATCGCCCATAATCATTTTGGTAAATCTGAGCTGTTGGGCGGCTGGGGTTCTGCGATAGGAAATCAC
>NZ_JASGCA010000078.1:0-232 GCF_030449715.1 Bacillus sp. LB7 | reverse complement strand
TTTTAGTAAAGGACGCTGCAACAGAGGTGAATGTCACCAACACAAAAGGGACTGGCCGCGTCATCGTTCAAGGAGATACCAATTTTAACGGGTATTATGGGACAACAAAAGATGACTATATTAGAAAAATCATTACAAAAAGCAGCAGCTAATTAAAAGGGGAGGTGAACCAATGATTTATAAAAATACGGCTGTGCACTTTGATGTCAATGCACAAGTGAAGCGAAGTGTA
>NZ_JASGCA010000077.1:0-236 GCF_030449715.1 Bacillus sp. LB7 | reverse complement strand
CGCCGTCGGTTCGGCATTCAGCTTCGGCCGCCCGAGGCCAGTTTCATCGAATTCGCACGTTTATAACCCGGAGCTGGGAAACACAGCCAGGCCCCAACCCCTACATTGTTGTGGCGTTGCGACGTCGGTCCGGTCGGTGCACGGTCTGTCCGTGCTGTCTGCTGCCTGTCCCGTGTGCAGTCTGCGCGTGCGTGCTGCTGTGTAGTGTGTGCACGCTGCTGCGACACCAGTGCGTG
>NZ_JASGCA010000076.1:0-244 GCF_030449715.1 Bacillus sp. LB7 | reverse complement strand
CTTTACCGCACTTCTGGCCAAGTCGGCGAGCCAAACAACAAGAGCAGCAACGGCTCTAGTCGTAACGGTAGAACTTCGGGAATTTTAAGCAGTCAAGCCTTTGCTTAAAATCCCCGAAGTAACCGTTTCGCTACCGGCCCAAGGCCGGCCGAGCCGCGGCTGTCGCCGAGGCGATTCCTCCCTCCGGTCGTCACTCTTGTCATTCGGCTAACCGCAGTTGTCCGTTCTCCATGCCAAAAGGGAA
>NZ_JASGCA010000075.1:0-246 GCF_030449715.1 Bacillus sp. LB7 | reverse complement strand
GACTACGCACAACAAATGTGCGATTTATTTAATGAATTAACAGGTACGTTTGTCTTGTTTAGTTTTCAAAGATCATTCTAAAATTGGAGCGGGTGATGAGAATCGAACTCACGACATCAGCTTGGAAGGCTGAGGTTTTACCACTAAACTACACCCGCATTGCAAATATATGGCGCGCCCGAGAGGAGTCGAACCCCTAACCTTTTGATCCGTAGTCAAACGCTCTATCCAATTGAGCTACGGGCG
>NZ_JASGCA010000074.1:0-262 GCF_030449715.1 Bacillus sp. LB7 | reverse complement strand
CTTTACCGCACTTCTGGCCAAGTCGGCGAGCCAAACAACAAGAGCAGCAACGGCTCTAGTCGTAACGGTAGAACTTCTGGAATTTTAAGCAGTCAAGCCTTTGCTTAAAATCCCCGAAGTAACCGTTTCGCTACCGGCCACGGGCCGGCCGATCCGCAGCTGTCGCCGAGGGCGATTCCTCCCTTCGGTCGTCACTCTTGTCATTCGGCTAACCGCAGTTGTCCGTTCTCCATGCCAAAAGGGAAAAATAATCCCCCTTCGG
>NZ_JASGCA010000073.1:0-263 GCF_030449715.1 Bacillus sp. LB7 | reverse complement strand
ACGATGCAGAGATACATGGCGCGGCTCGAAAAGATGTATACCGGCCCCAAAATTGAAATCACCGGTTATCAAAAAGGCGCAATTTTAAAGCCGGATGAGATGGATACATTGAGTGGAAATCAAGAAACAGCGATGGGTGCCATGTTGAAAAAAGTCGGAGACAAAGAAGATGCTGACGTAAATACTCTCGCCGATCCAGATCGATTAAAAAAATTGGCGACACAAAAGGTTTCCAAGAAAGAGTACACCCAAGAGGAATTGAA
>NZ_JASGCA010000072.1:0-273 GCF_030449715.1 Bacillus sp. LB7 | reverse complement strand
ATGTTAGCGTGACACGCCGTACGCCTTCAGCCGAACACGCCAAGCCGTAAAGGGACACGGGTGTAAGAGTGTGGTGAGTGTGCAACCGGGAGCGTGCGACCGGTGGTACACGAGTCACACGGCGAAAGCCCATCAGCGCTGACGGCAAAAGGTTCCTCTTCTCCCCTGATGAAGAAAAGAAGAGAAGAGAGAAAGAACCAAAGAGAGTAGAGAAGTAAAGAAGTTAACCCCTTAGCTCTTCTAAAACTTTTATAACTTATAAGCTTTAATAAC
>NZ_JASGCA010000071.1:0-275 GCF_030449715.1 Bacillus sp. LB7 | reverse complement strand
AGCGAGTTATAAACCGGAGGGAACAGCGAAAAGCTACCAGCGTATTGTAACGAGCGCATTTACCGGAGAAGACAGAGCAAAAAACGTTTTAGAGATGTATCAACAAGAAACCGGCCAGAAAGCGAGTTATGAACCGGATGGACCAGCAAAAAGCTACCAGCGTATTGTAACGAGCGCATTTACCGGAGAAGACAGAGTAAAAAACGTTTTAGAGATGTATCAACAAGAAACCGGCCAGAAAGCGAGTTATGAACCGGATGGACCAGCAAAAAGCT
>NZ_JASGCA010000070.1:0-286 GCF_030449715.1 Bacillus sp. LB7 | reverse complement strand
CTAAGCTATCTCTAGCGAATTCTCTGGATGTCAAGAGTAGGTAAGGTTCTTCGCGTTGCATCGAATTAAACCACATGCTCCACCGCTTGTGCGGGCCCCCGTCAATTCATTTGAGTTTTAACCTTGCGGCCGTACTCCCCAGGCGGTCGACTTAACGCGTTAGCTCCGGAAGCCACGCCTCAAGGGCACAACCTCCAAGTCGACATCGTTTACAGCGTGGACTACCAGGGTATCTAATCCTGTTTGCTCCCCACGCTTTCGCACCTGAGCGTCAGTCTTTGTCCAG
>NZ_JASGCA010000007.1:0-201941 GCF_030449715.1 Bacillus sp. LB7 | reverse complement strand
AACCCTTTAGGGTTTGGTCAGTAACAAAGGCTTTCAGCCGCAGAGAAAACCACCCGTTAGCACGGGTGGTTATTATTACGTTTCAGGATGATGCGGACAGATCAGCCTGGATATCATGAATAATAGACTGCATATAGTAGCGAAAAAATCATGTATATGTGAAGAAGGTGGTAAAATATAGTTTGAAAGGGGAGGGAGCAATTTTGACTAACTATATTTGCACGACGTGCGGTGTTCAATATGACGCTGCTCCGAAAGAGCCGGCGGAATGCATTATTTGCAATGAAGAAAGGCAGTATGTCAATCATTCAGGGCAAGCTTGGACAACACTGGAAGAAATGAAGCAAAGCGGAAGGTTTCAAAACGAGATCACATTGGAAGAAGAGCGCCTATACAGTTTAACGACAACGCCCGAATTCGGCATCGGTCAATCGGCATACCTGATTCAGGAGCCCGGTTTTAACTTGCTGTGGGATTGTATCACATACCTGGATCAGCGGACGTTTGAGAACATCGAGCGGATGGGCGGAGTCCAGGCGATCGCTTTATCACATCCGCATTATTATGCTGCACAAACGGAATGGGCTGAAATGTTTGATGCTCCGATCTATATTCATGAAGATGACAAACAATGGGTGCAACGGCCGAGCAGCCGGATTGTGTTTTGGTCCGGCGATTCCCTCAAGCTGTCAAGCGGATTGATCTTGCACCGGCTTGGCGGCCATTTTAAAGGGGGAGCGGTCTGCCATTGGGCAAACGGAAACGGAGGCAAGGGAATCCTCCTCTCAGGAGACATTATCCAAGTCGTTCAAGATCGCAGATGGGTGAGTTTTATGTACAGCTATCCAAATTTGATTCCTCTTCCCGCCGGCAAAGTGCAGCAAATGGCTGATCAAATAAAAAATGTTCCATTCAACCGGCTGTATGGCGCTTTTCGCCGCTCAGTGGAAAATCACGCCGGAGAACGTGTACAGCTGTCAGCAGCAAGGTATGCAGAAGCGCTTCAGGGGACGCTGTTTTCGACTTGATCTGTTCCCTGGCTATAAAACTTTTCAACCGGTATGTTTTGGTATATGATATGAAGGTAAAAGTTGCGCGGAAAAGGTGAAAAGCATGAGTGAGCACAATCAGGAAACAACAGAAAAACAGGTGCAGGCCGAGTTAGATGAAGAAACTTTATTTCTCGTTTCACAAACGTTTAAAGCGCTCTCAGACCCTACGAGAATCAAAATTCTTCACCTGCTCTCACAAGGCGAACATTCGGTCAATGAAATAGCGGAGAAGCTGAGTTTGCTGCAGTCAACCGTTTCTCACCAGCTCAGGTTTTTAAAAAACCTTCGTCTCGTCAAATCAAGAAGGGCAGGGACTTCCATTTTTTATTCCCCGGAAGACCAGCATGTCCTAGATGTACTTCAGCAGATGATCGATCATACACAGCATGACTAAAGCTTATGAAAAGGCAAACTCCACATCCCGAGTTTGCCTTTTACGCTGAGCGTTTTTCTTCGATTCTCCCTTTTTTTAAAACAAAAAAAGAGAAACCGACATAATAAACGGCCAGTACAAAAAAACCGATCATCGTCGCAGGGTCCTGCGCAAAAAGGGCGCCGTACGCTGCTGAACCCCCGTTTGAAACCGCAGACTGGAGCTGGCTGATCTCGGCGATCCGGTAAAGAAACCGGTATAAAAATAACAAAAGTACGATCAATTCAATCCATAAATGCGTTTTGAAATAAAGGATGCCGTCCCGATTTTCGATTGACACATGCTTCAGCGCATAGACGGTCAAGATGAGCCCGAGCGCGATCCCAATCAGATCATAAAAGTATGATAAAGGGTGAAGTGCGCTCATCGTCAGCAGAAAAACGAAAATTCCCGAAAAGAGGATGATCCGGAACAACATGCGTGCCGGCTTTAAAGGCTGATAGCCGACTGAGCGTTTGAACTTGATATAGACGATGGACACAATCGCGAAAAACTGTAAAAAATAAAATATGATGTTTTTAAAACCTCCTTTTTTTAAGGAGTATATGTCCAAACTGTATAAATCGTAACAGGAAAAGTGATTTTCTAAATAATTGGGTGATCAGATCCCCTTTTTTGTCATGATATTCCAAATGGTGTGTGCGTTAGAATGAAAATAGGCAGCGTAAGATGAATGTGAGGGATCTGCGGTGAAAATTGACCGGCTATTGGCCATCGTGATTTTATTGATTAATAAACGCCAGGTGCAGGCAAAGGAGCTTGCCGGCATGTTCGAGGTCTCTGTCAGAACGATTTACCGGGATATCGAGGCGATCAACCAGGCGGGCATTCCGATTGTCACCTCACAGGGAGCGGGAGGCGGGATCAGCATCATGGACCGGTTCCGGCTCGAAAATAAACTGCTTTCTGCAGACGAACTGGCTGCCATTACGACGGCTTTGGAAAGCGTTTCTTCGACGTATGAAGTGCTCCATCACGGTTCTGCCCTTGAAAAAATCCGGTTTCTCGTTTCCGAAGAAGAAATGCCGGAATTCCGCAAGAAAACGGAAAAATGGTTTGTTGACATCTCTTCCTGGGGTGAAAGTCCTGTCATCAAAGAAAAGATCCGCTTGTTAGATGAGGCGGCAGACAGCACGCGGGCGGTCTCCTTTACATATGTGAACAGAGAGGGGCAAACCGGAACAAGGAAAGTGGAGCCGCATACCCTCGTCCTAAAGGGAAGGCACTGGTATTTATATGCGTTCTGCCTGAAGAGACAGGCGTTTCGCTTCTTTAAACTGCTGCGTATGAAAGACGTGCGGATGCTTGAAGAAAAGTTTGAAAGAAAGGTAGTCGATCTGTCTTCACTTCCTTGGGAAACATCATGGTACAAACCGGACAATCTGACCGAGTTGACCCTTCTCATTAAGCCGTCGGGAGAGCCTTTGGCGAGAGAATGGTTTGGCTCAGAAGCGCTCACTTATGAAAACGGACAATGCGTGGCAACCGTTTCTTATCCGGAAGATCAATGGCTGTACGGATTTCTGCTCCAATTTGGAACACATATCGAAGTTCTCGCACCTCCCCGCATCCGTCAAAAAATAAAAAACTTGGCTAATCAAATTGTACATTTATACGAAACCTGACACGATGCTGTCAGGTTTCTTTTTGTATGATGAAGAAAAAGGAGGAATGAAACATGGAACATCATGTTTGCCAAAGCTGCGGCATGCCGATGACAAGCGAACTTTTCGGCACAGAAAAAGACGGGGGGAAGAATCGCGACTACTGTGTGTACTGCTATGAAAACGGAGCATATACACATCCGGATGCGACATTGAAAGATATGATCGAAATCTGTGTTCCTTATATAAAAGAAGAGGAAACAGAAGCAGAAGCGAGAGCGCTCTTGGAGCGGACGCTCCCTCATTTAAAACGGTGGGCGGCGGATACGCAAACGAAAGGCGGGCAAAGAAGATGAGCTTTTCTCATTTCGAAAAACAGAAGGCACAGTTATTCAGCGGGATATCGACCGTGACAAGCAACCGCGATGAAGCATCTGAAAAAGGTAAAATTCCTTCCATGTGGAGTTTATACCGTGAAAAATTTCTGCATACTGAACGCCAGGACATAAGGAGAGACACGATCGCCCTTTATTCAGATTATGAGACGGACGAACACGGGACATATACATTTTCAATCGGAACGTTCGTTGATCAGCAAGAAAAAGCGGCCAATCACATTTCGCTCCCTGCATCCGAATATGCCGTTTTTGTTTCAAAGCGGGGGAGTATCGCGGAGGTCGTGCTTGAGACTTGGCAGGAGATTTGGACATGGGATGAAAAAAATCTCCGTACTTATACCGGCGATTTTGAAGTTTATGATGAACAAGCAGAGAATCCCGAAAGCGCCCAAGTTACCATCTATGTTGCTGTCGATCGAAAAAAATAATGCTTGCAAAACTAATGCCGTTAGTTTTAAAATGAAAACTAACGGTATTAGTTTTTTATTTTGATCGAAGAGGTGAAAGCAATGAGGATTACCCGATTTGAATCGGTCTACCAGCTGACTTTTTTTCCGCGCATATTTCCTGTCAACTGTTATTTAGCGGATGAAGAAGACGGCCTTACATTAATTGATACAGGGATTCCGATCAGCAAAACAGGGATTTTAAAGGCTGCGGATCATCTCCGCAAGCCGATTAAACGGATTTTGCTGACTCATGCCCACAGCGACCATGTCGGTTCGCTTGACGAGCTGTGCCACAGCCTTCCCGGTGTGAAAGTGTCCATATCTGAACGGGATGCACGTCTGTTAAAAGGTGATACAGAGATGCTGGAAGGGGAGCGCGGAACAATCAAAGGAGGCGTTCCGAAAAACATCAAAACAAATCCTGATATCCTTTTAAAGGAAGGAGACAAGATCGGTTCATTGCTGACCGTTTCATCACCCGGGCATACGCCTGGCAGCATTTCGTTTTTTGATGAAAGAAGCGGCCTTCTCATAGCCGGTGACGCGTACCATACGCGAAGCGGCATGACGGTATCGGGGCATTTAAAGCTCTCATTCCCTTTTCCGGCTTTGGCCACGTGGGACAAAGAAATTGCTTTAGAAAGCGCGCAAAAGCTGTTAGATTTAAAACCGAAGGCGCTTGCTGCCGGCCACGGCGATCTTGTCCATAATCCGGCTCAAGCGATGAAAAAAGCGGTAAACGAAGCATATATCAAATTGAACAGGAAAGGATGAAGAAATCGTGTCTCCGCGAATCGGTTTGAATAAAGATGCAGTATTGGAAGCTGCCGCATTTCTGGCTGATGAGGAAGGCATTCATGAAGTGACGCTTGCTTCACTTTCCAAAAGGCTGAATGTCAAATCTCCGTCTCTTTACAATCATATAAAAGGATTGAACGACTTACGAAAAGAACTCGCACTTTACGGCTTGACGATACTTTATGAAAACATGGCTTCTGCTGTCGAGGGAGCCGAAGAGGATCAGGCTGTCAGCAGAATGGCTCACGCATATGTCGCTTTTGCCAAAAACAGACCGGGGCTTTATGAAGCCACTTTTATTGCAATGCCTGATGAAGATGAACGGCTCGACGAAGCAGGAGACAGAATCATCGACTTGGTGCTTTCCGTTCTGAAAGACTATCATTTAGACGATGACTTCGCGATCCATGCGGTCAGAGGCTTGAGAAGCATCATGCATGGATTTGCAACACTCAGGCAACACGATGCGTTCGGACTTCCTTATGATGTGGAAGAAAGTTTTGATCTGACAATCCGTGCCTTCCTAAAAGGCATTGCTGTCTATCAGACCGAATAAACAAGGGAATTTCCCCTTAATTGTTTACATTTTTTCGAAAATTTAGTATGATTGTCGTATGGCTCTTCCATTTTTTGAGTCATAGGTATGAGAAGGCTTAACCAGCCACTAATTGCCTTGGCCTAACAGCCGAGGATTTTTTTATGCAAAGAGAGACTGGATATGCAAAAATTGGTTCACACATGATGGGTTCCATGTTATGCTGTTATTGTGAATATATTCACAAAAGGGCGTGCGCAATGAAAAAAACTCCGATTTACGTAGAAATATCTATCCAGACAGATATGGAGCGGCTATGGCGCTATACCCAAGATCCTGCCCTCCATCGGCAATGGGACTTGCGATTTACGGACATTACCTATTTAAAGCGCAGACCGGGTGAACCGCAAAGGTTTTTATACGAAACAAGAATCGGCTTCGGCTTGAAAATTTCCGGTACAGGAGAGTCTGTCGGAAACGTATATCAAGACACGGGAGACAGAGTCTCGTCACTCAAGTTCGCTACAAACCACCCGCTTTCTGTCATTCGCGAAGGCAGAGGATACTGGAAATACAGCGAGAGCGAAACCGGGATCACGTTTATGACACAATACGATTATGACACCCGTTACGGGAGGCTGGGCCGGCTTGCAGATATGGCATTCAGGCCGCTCATCGGCTGGGCGACGGCCTGGAGCTTTGCTGCGCTGAAGATTTGGCTTGAAAAAGGACTTCATCCAAGGCTGCTTTTTCAAAAAACATTGATCTATTGGCTCGTTTGTCTGCTGTTTTCTTTCGTCTGGATTTACCAAGGGCTTGTTCCAAAGCTCATCATGGCTCATCCTGAGGAAATCAGCATGCTTTCGGCTTTCACGGGCGGCCGTTTTCATCCCGAAATGCTCCTGAAGCTTATCGGTTTGGCCGAGGTGATGGTCGGTCTGTTATGGCTTTATCCAGGTCGGAAAAGGAAGTGGTTCCTTCTGCATATCGCCCTGCTTGTGCTGCTTTCGGCATCTGCGGGAATGGCTGATTTCGCATCTTTTGTCCAACCTTTTAACCCGGTCGTGCTGAATGCAGCGCTTATCATCTTGTCCGTTGTCGGCTATGTGAACGCTTGCGGCATTCCAAACGCGGGTAATACGATCAGAAAGAGGCGTTGATTTGGTTTCGATGTATGAACGGGTGATCGAGGACTTTCACCTTCTTCACCCAAAACTCAAGGAACGGTATCACCTCACTCAAGAAAGCGCGTTCAGAGGAAAAGGAGTCATGACGGAAATATCCGGCGGTTCGTACTTGATCAGGCTGTTGTTTAAAGCGGGAACGGTCTTCCGCTGTTTTTTTCCCGAAAGAGGGAGGAACGTTCCGTTCACGATTGAAAATCATATTCGACTGACGAAAAATGATACACCGGCAGCCGTTTGGAACAGAACTTTCTTTTTTCGTGACAAACAAAGGTATTTTGATGCTGTCATGATTTATGATGAAAGCCGTGTTGAAATCATCGACTATTTCGGACATCCGCCAATCTTAATCTCAAGCCTGCGGTTTAAGGCGGAAGCCGACGGATCGTTGTCGATTACTTCTGTCAGACAATGGCTGCCTTTATTCAGTAAAAAGCTGCCCCTCCCAAAGTGTTTATACGGTATTTCCAGCGTGAATGAATCGTATGACGAAGAAAAAGGCTGTTTTACGATTGATGTTCATGTGAAAAACCCGCTGTTCGGGACGCTGTTTGCCTACAGAGGAACGTTTAACAGGGAGGGGGAGACGGCATGAAAGTCCGCCGCTTTTTTGTAAGCGTTCTTTGCTTTGCGGTTTTTTTCGCCGGAAAAGCGCCGGACATCCCGGCAGCAGAGGCGCTGCTTTTATTATCGATGCTGTTTTTTGTTCCGGCCGCGCTCGATCTCATTCAGCATGAAAACGGAATGTTTCGGCTGATCAGCGCGTGTTTTCCTTATGCGGCATGTGCGGCTTCGTTATCCCTGTTGTTCCATTCCCCGCTTTTTTCATCGGTTTGGCTGTGCTATACGGGGATGATCGCCTTTTACGGCGTCCTTCGCCTCTGGGAAAGAGGAGGAAAGGGCCTTGACGAGGCATCGATTGACAGCGGCCTGCTTTACCTTCCTTTCGGAGGGGTTTGGCTTTTTGCTTATACGCTGAATCTCCAGGTCATGGATTTCAGCCCGCTGATCGTGCTGCTGACAGCGGTGCATTTTCATTATTCTGCCTTTCTCATTCCGATTTTTAATGGATTGCTCGGAAGGAAGCTGAAAAAGAAAGGCCTTCTTTATGCGGCGGTGACATGGCTCATCATGCTGTCTCCGCTTTTCATTGCGGTCGGCATATCGTTTTCGAAAACCATTGATGTCTTCGCCGTTGCGCTGTATTTGGCGGCCATATACGGCAGCGGCTTTCTCGTCTCGATCGCGGCCTTCAAAAATAGCTCGGCTCGCCGCTTTGTTATCTTTTCGTCTTTAACATTGATGATCACTATTGCTTTTTCACTCATTTACTCTTACGGCGTTTTTCGCGGCCGGCCGACTTTTACAGTTCAGGAAATGATTTGGATTCACGGACTTGTCAACGCTTTAGGCGTCATTATTCCAGCGCTGACCGGCTGGCGTCTTGAATCTCCTGAGCCGGACTGTGAAAGGAGGCAAGGCGAAACGATGAGCAACATTTACGGTACATGGAGAATCGGAGCCGATTTTTTACACCGGCACCGATTACAAAGCGATTCGTCTTACCAAGGTCTTACCGATGATATGAGCGCATTTCAGAGAAACGGATTTCAGCTTGAGACCGTTTCTCCTCTTATTCTCGATTTCTACGAGCATACTGCCGATTATTCGTTAACAGCGGAGATCGCCTGGCGTCCATGGTTTAAGCCGCTTGCACACATATACCGGCTGATTTCAAAAATGACAGGGCAAATTCATTTGGGGACAAAGACCGGGCGGCAAACGATGGAGGGCGAGATTATCGGTGTTGATTCAGCCAAAGACGGCAGGAAGAATGTGCGCGCCTGGGTCAGAACGAACGAGGAAGGCGAGACTGTGTTCGTGGCGCTTTATTCTGCTCATACCCATAATCACATCACATATATGAATATTGCGCTGCCATTGCCGTTTTCCAATATGACAGGCATTTTAAAGCCGAAAGCAGAAGACGGCTGCCTGATTTTGACGAGCAGTGACAAACGATCTGACCGGGGGGATGAAGGGATTTTCCTTTCGACCGGAACAGGTACGTTTAAACTGCCGCTTGTCGAACGCTTTATCATCAAAGAGCAGGGACGAAAGAGGCTCTGCGCCCATCACCGCATGTGGCTGTTCGGCATACGGTTTCTCGACATTCAATATCATATTGAAAAAAAGGATTCTGCCGTCAATAGGGCGAAAATAGCAAATGAAAGCTAGGCAAAAATCGAATCGAACTGGAGGGTATTTATGCTAAAAAACGTTTTGCTTGAACAGTTTAAAGCATGCTATAACGAAACGACTTGGTTTGTTTGTTTTCAAACGGCTTCCGCTGATCTCACGGAAAGCCAGGCAAGGCAAAAAGGGGAAGGTTCGGAAAATTCGATTTTAGAAATTGCCAACCATTTGATTTTTTACAACGAGCGCTATTTAAAGCGGTTTAAAGGAATTCCCGTTCCGGCTTTTGATTATACGATCGATGATACGTTTGTAAACAAAAGCGGACTGGGCTGGGAAGAAAGCCGGCAGGAACTGAATACGATCTATGACGAATGGATCGATGCGCTTTCGGCATGCGAAGAGGAGATGCTGAACGAGCCGGCCCAGCATGATCCGCATTCCACCTGGGCGGAGATTTTGTCCCTTCTCATTCTTCATAACGCTTACCATCTGGGACAAATCGTCACCATCCGAAAACAGCAGAAATCGTGGGACCCTTCAAAAGGCGTCAACTAACGGTGTTGTCAGGCAAGATGGCGGCTTAAGGCGGTCACCCACCCTAAGCCGCAGTTCATTTTGCCTGGGGGGATGCTTCGATTATTGCTTTTAGGTGATAATAGGCGTCTTTTAGCCAGGGATGGACAACTTTCAGTTTATCTTTTTGTTTCCACAAATACTGAATATAAACAAACGCCCCGTGCTCCAGAGAAATTTCAAGCGCTTCATGAAGCTCCTTGATGTAAGGCGGAGTCCCCGTCTGATCCCATTCGATTTTGTCCGCTGAAAACAGGACAAGGTCGAGCTGGGAGGGATTTTTTTTAAGCGTTGTATGGCATTCTATTGCATCTAAAATATCTTGATCCGCCACCTGAAACAGGTCCCGCGCCATCACTTTCGACAGTTTTTGATGGATAATCATCGGAAATATCCGTTCTTCGGGCAGAATATCAATACCGAGCGCCTCAGCAGCTGCAATTCTTTTTGCATTAGGGATGACACCGCTGATGTCATGCAAAATTCCGGCTATTCCCGCTTTTTGTGCAGGAACATGAAAACGCTTTGCCAATTCTTCAGCCGCTTTTTTCACCCTTATCGAATGTTCGGCCGTTTTTTCGTGGTTATGGCGTCTCAAAAATTCAAGGGCACCTGAAAATACATCGCCTGTGCAGCGAACTTCCATCTCTATTCCTTCAATATTCATCAGCGATTCTCCTTTTTGATGTTATTTCATGATAAACAAAACACATTCGTTATCTTATCATAACATTGACAAATCCTAGAACATACAATTAAAATATTTTGTTAACCGGAAAATAAAAAGAAGGGACTGTCGATTGACTATGTCTGAACTGACAAAACAGCTGATCTATGATATGTATGTTAAACTCCTGCACCTGAACGAACAAAAAGCGGATACTGATCTCAAGGCATTTTTAAAGCAGGCGGCAGAATCTGATGTTAAACGGCTCCCGGGGAATATGACGACGATCCATGTCATCAGCTGTATCGGTCATGATGAACCGATTAACAACACAGGCATCGCCAAAAAAATGAATTTATCAAAAGCAAATATTACAAAAATCAGTTCAAAGCTGCTGAAAGAAGGCCTCATTAAACGGTTTCAATTGACGGACAATAAAAAAGAGATCTACTTCAGGCTGACGCCCAGCGGAAAACAAGTGTATGAACTTCATGAAAAGCTCCATCAGCAAAAAGCGGAACAGTTTCAGAGGTTTCTCGATTCGTTTTCTGCAGCAGAACAGGGAGCTATTTTGAAATTTCTTCAAGGCATGGCGCATATGGCAGAAACAGGTAATAAACAATAATAATATTATGTTAACTTGAAAAAAAGAAGATAAAACCGATTGACAAGAAAACACTTCCAGATTATAGTTAAGCTAATAAGTTAGTTATCCAGATAACTAAGAGGTGAAGTGAATGGCAAGGCCGAATGTGACATCAAAAGAAACGTTAATTGAGGCGGCTAAGCGCCGCATTGCCGGACATGGTCTGGACAAATTGACGTTAAAGGCGGTTGCTGAAGAAGCAAAGGTGACACAGGGAACGGTTTACTATCATTTCCGGACAAAAGAGCAGCTTGTGTTTGAAGTGGTCCGCGACCTTTGCCGCGCGTCGTGGGAAAGGTTGAAGGCAAATGATAAACCCGCTGCCGAAAAGATAAAAGACGGATTGTTATCGGCGAAATCAAGAACACGGAAAGATGCGTATTACCATCAGCTTTTTTTAGAATTGGCCGTTTTAGGTTTTCGAAATGAAAAGATAAACGAACAGCTTGGAGAACTTCTCGAAGAGGAAAATGCGGTGTTGGCAGAACAGCTTTCCGAGATGTGGAAGCGTTCTCCTGTTGACGGGGTTTCTTTCAGCACGTGGGGCGTTCTTTTAAACGCACTAATCGACGGTCTTGCGCTTCAGTCGCTGATGTCTCCGGAATTTGCCTCTGAAAAAGTCTACGGGGAATTAGAGGCGGTGCTGCAGATGCTGACGGAAACCGCTGTAAAACAGCATGGAGGGGAGTAAAGGGAGATGGAGATGTTGACTGAAAAACTCGGTTTGACTCTTGTTTTTTCGTTCGTTGTCTGGCTTGGCGCCACCGTGTTTTTTATGCTGTTCGGCAGTGCGGTTCTTGCCGAACCCAGCCAAGGTGCTTTTATGCTCCGCTTTTTGCTTCTTGAAGCCGGAACTTTTGCCCTGCTATATGCCGTGATCCTCGCTTACCGGCGAGTTGACAAATCGAGGTTTGCGGCGGTTAAGCTTGGCATTGTAGGGTCGGCAGTCGGTTTATTTCTCGACACTTTTTCTTTATGGCATCATTCATTGATCTTCCCGGCGCTTTCAAAGGGCCAGGTGATTGGATTTGCGGTTTGGATGGTCTTCGCGTATGCCATGTATTTGACGATACCGCTCATACTTGAAAAAAGAAGGTCTGCAGTTTAAATGTATTATGTAAGATTCGCCCGCTTTATGCCAAAACGGGCGAACGGTCTTTAATCTTGCGGAACCGATTGTTCTGCATTGATGTATCCCGCACCGTAAACATTTGAATCGCGATCTTTCCATAAATCGGTTCCGTCTATTAACAGTTGTTTGATTTCATCAGGTTCTGTCCCCGGGGCTTGCTGAAGAATAAGTGCTGCAATGCCTGCGCAGATCGGCGTGGCCATCGAGGTTCCCGATAATATCATATAATCCGTGCCGACTCTGTTTGCTTTTTGCATCTTATCGAGGAAAGATCCGGGTGAACGAAGCGATGTAATATTTGTGCCCGGTCCCAGCAAGTCCGGTTTAACTTGACCGTAGATCGTCGGCCCTCTGCTTGAATAAGAGGCAACATCATCATCTTCCCGGCTGACTGTATCCCGGTCATCCAAAGCTCCGACTGTAATAATCTTGCTGCTGACGCCGGGGCTTGCAATCGTTTGCGCATCAGGGCCGGAATTTCCGGCTGCAGCACATACAACAATGCCTGCGTCCCATGCTGCATGAACAGCTTTAACGACCGGATCTTCTTCCTCATTCTCGTAGCGTAACGCATCTGCCCCCAATGACATTGAAAGAATGTCGATCGGATCATCAGGATTTTCCTCATTGAATTGAATGCACCAATCGATCCCTTGAATGACGGTTTCCAGCGTGCCGGATCCCATTTTGTCCAATACTTTTACACCGACAAGTTCCGCTTCAGGAGCAGGTCCGCGGTACTGACCCGATGAGGCCGCTCCGTTTCCGCATGCATCGCCGGCGCAGTGTGTGCCATGGCCATTGTCATCATACGGTTCTGTCCTTTGGTTGACAAAGTCTTGAAAAGCCCTGATCCTGCCTTCAAGATCTTTGTGAGGGTATATGCCCGTATCAATGACAGCGATTGTGACACCTTTGCCTGTCAGTGTCTGGTTGTTTCTGATCACCTCTTTGGCACGGCTTGATTCAACCGCTACGTCAAGGAGCGCTTTCACTTTGCGATTTAAATAAATTTTGCGAATGTCACCGCATTGAGATAGAAGCGATTGCAAAGAAGAAGGGGTGACTTCCGCGCTGCAGCAGCTAATGTTGGAGAAGCGATGCTTGATTTTGTTTCTTCTATTACTGCCGATCATTTCATTGACTAATTGATAGCCTTTATGGTGGCTGTCTTTTTCAAATTCAATAATGACCGGTATTTTTTTGTTCTTCATTAATATTTTTTCGAAAAATCCGTGTAAAAAGCAAGGTGTCCATTTAAAAGGTTTATAGAGTTTCAGCACGCTTTCTCTCAGCGGCCGGTCCAGTTTATGGGCGTTGGACCTTACCATTTGAACCATATAGGAACCGAACATCCTAGTTCCACCTCATCTCTTAGTTTTTTCTTCCTCTTAATCTATGAATGAAAGGGGGTTCCCGTAAAGTTGGCTGTCCTAAAACGGCGGCAAAAGAGGCCTGTTTCCTATTCGCTTCTGGAAGTGGCAACGGAAGTCCAGGGTTTCAACGAATCAAAATACATGATATTCTAGTCATGTCAATATCACCCTCTAGAAAGCGGCCAAAGGAGCTGAATTCATGGCAACAATCGAAGATTTTTTAAAGCTTGATATTCGGGTTGGGACAGTTATAAAAGCGGAAGAGTTTCCGGAAGCGAAAGTGCCGGCTATTAAGCTTGAGATCGATTTCGGAGAAGAGATTGGCGTCAAGCGTTCGAGCGCTCAAATCACAAAGCGTTATACACCTGAAAAGCTTGTAGGGCGGCAGGTGACAGCAGTCGTCAATTTTCCGCCGCGGCGGATTGCCGGGTTTAAATCTGAAGTTCTCGTTCTTGCCGGCGTGCCGGAAAAAGGCGACGTTATTTTGCTGGCGCCTGATCAGGAAGCGCCCAATGGAACGAAGATCAGCTGATACATAAAAGAGAGGCTCCCTCCAAACAGGAGGGAGCCTCTTTCTTATTTCACCTTGAATTTTTTCGTCAATTCTCGCAGATCTTCCGCCATCTGTTCAAGTGTGGCAGAGGACGTGCTGATTTCTTCCATTGAAGCCAGCTGTTCTTCCGCTGATGCTGCAATATCTTGTATTCCGGCTGTGCTTTCCCTTGAAACATCGGCGATTTCCTGAACGGCACCGGAGACTTCCTGCGAGCCTTTCGACAATTGTTCGACTGCCGCATTGAGCGTTTGCAGCTTGCCGGCGATCTCATTCGTCATGCCGCTGATTTCGTGAAAGCTCGTTTCTGTTTTCTCGGTTATTTTGAGTCCGAATTGGACTTCATCGTTGACCGATTGAAACATGTTGAGAGAATGTTCGATTTCTTTGACGATTTCCTGAATCAGCGCTTCGATTTCTTTTGCCGAATCCGCTGATTGGGCAGCAAGCTTTCGAACTTCTTCGGCGACGACGGAAAAGCCTCTGCCTGACTCGCCGGCGCGGGCCGCTTCAATCGCAGCGTTCAATGCCAATAGATTCGTTTGATCGGCAATTCCGTTAATGAACCTGAGAATTGATGTGATATCTTTCGATTTGCCTTCGAGACCTTTGACGACGCTCTCAGCTTGTTTGACAGATCGATCGATGGAGTTCATCTGGCCGACCGTTTTCTGAACGAGTTCTCCGCCGGTTTCGGCGATTTCTGTCGATTTGATCGATGATTCAGTAATCGATTCTGACACTTCGGTCTTTTCGCTCAGATGATCATTCATTTGACTGAGCTGCTGCGAGCTGGTTTCGACTTTTTCATTCTGGCTTTCGGCCCCGTTAGAGAACTGTTCGATCGCAGAAGTAATATGTTCTGTCGCCTGGCTCGTCTGTTCCGCGCTTGCAGTCAGCTGCTCTGATGATGAGGCGACATTCTCAACCGATTCTTTAAACCAAGGTCTTTCCGCCGTCAGGCATTTTCGTATAAGGATGCTGCACGTAGACACCGTCTGCAGAGCCTGTGAACACGGCTTCTACATCTTTATTTTGTCTGGCGTATTGTTCAAACTGTTGTCTTAACGAAGTCTGGCCTTTTTCCTTGTATGTTTTTTCTTTGATCTCTTCACTGAAATATGTAACAGCATCCGCTTTTTTCTCAATGTTTTGATCGATCATTTCATTTAATTGATCGACGCTGTTTCTTGCGCTTCTCATGATTTCATCTTCAATCGACCCGCCTGCCGTATAATAGGAAACACCTGAAAGGATTAAAACAGGGAGCGTTAAAATCAATAAAAATGAGACCGCTAATCTTTTGGAAAGAGATGGATGCTTGAACCAGTCCAATATTTTTTTCATTCGCCAAAACTCCTTTTTATAGGTTACGAGATTAATATCGGACAATTTTCACACTTTTGCATTAAATTTTAAATTTCAGACTTCGAAATAAAATTCTCAACTAAGGCGAACGCAACAGTTTTCGGGATTGGCTGAAAAAGGGCTGCATAACTGTTGACAAAGTTTACCTTCGTTTATATACTAATCGGTAAATACAGTGAAAGGAATAGGTATAGGGGACATGAAGCAGTAATCTTATTTTCCATCGTTTTTTTAAATATGAAAAAACGGAAACTTGGAGAATAGGATGAGTATGCCCTTTTATACCTTGCATCAATTTCTGAAATTTGCATGTTTTTTGTCGTGCAAAGAATTGGGATCGGTTCATACCGCTTTCACGATGCGTATTTTGGCATGATATCCTCTCCGGGTTTCCGCGAGAGGTTTTTTGTTGTCAGCCAAAATAAAACAGAGGTGAACGGTATGACGATCTTAATGAAAATAAGAGGTTTGCAAAAAAGCTTTGGAGAGCAAACGATTTTAAAAAACATCGATTTTGACATTTCCAATCAAGAGCGGATTGGGTTGGTCGGATACAATGGAGCGGGGAAAACAACGCTCGCAAATATATTGAGCGGTCATATAGAAGCCGACAAAGGTACTGTTCAAACAGACCGGACGCTTAAAATCGGCTATCTGCTCCAGTCGATTGAGTACTCCGTTCATGATTTCAACAGCATCTTAACAGGCGATGAGGGCGGGAAATTATATCAGTTGGCCAGCCATCTTGGCTTATCAAAGGTCCAGAGCTGGAATTCCGAACGGCTCAGCCATTTGAGCGGGGGAGAAAAACTAAAGCTTGCACTGGCGCACGTCTGGAAAACGGTGCCTGATCTCCTCATCTTAGATGAGCCGACCAATCACTTGGATTTAAAAGGAATCAGCTGGCTCCTTGAAGAACTGCAACAATATCGAGGGGCTGTATTGATTATTTCTCATGACCGTTATTTCTTGGATCAATCCGTCTCCAAAATACTTGAGCTGGAAGATGGGAAATTGCACACTTATCAAGGAAACTATAGTGCATACCGGCAGGAGAAAAAACGGTTATATGAAGAACGTCTGCACCAATATGAAGTCCAGCAAAAGCAAAAAGAAAGAATCGAGTCACAGATTGCAACGCTCCAAAATTGGTCACAGAAAGCCCACCATGACTCAACAAAACAGGGATCACGGTCAGAACGAAGGCAGCTGGGCTTTAAAGAATACCACCGGGTAAAAGCCAAAAAGCTCGATAACCAAGTCAAATCAAAGCTTAAACGCCTTGAACAAGAACTTGAAAAAAACAAAGCGGAAAAGCCACAAGAAGCAGAATCTGTAAATTTTCAATTTTCATCGGGAGAAAAAAGGGGCAAGCGGATTATTGAAGCAAAAGACCTGACAAAAGCGTTTGACGGACGCACTTTATTCAAAGACAGCCATTTTTACGTTAGTCATGGTGAGAGAATAGCGCTTATCGGAGACAATGGCTGCGGCAAAACGACCCTTGTGAAGATGATGTTGGATGCTGAACCTGCAACAGCCGGAACGCTATGGAAGAGCCGATCTGTAAAGGCCGCATATTTAAGCCAGGATGTCAGTGATTTAAGCGTTGATCAAACAGTGGCTGAAGTACTGAATTTGTCTGACAGAGCCGAAATCGCAAATGCGCGGACCATTTTGGCCAATATGGGAATCAAAGAAAACCGCTTTCATAATGAAATCGGGACATTCAGCCTCGGGGAGCGGACCCGGATTAAACTGGCAGGTATGATTTTAAAGGATTATGATCTGCTGATTCTGGATGAACCGACCAACCACCTTGATTTGCCAAGCAGAGAGCAGCTTGAACAGACATTGCTTGAGTTTCAAGGCACGATCATCATTGTGTCGCATGACCTGTATTTTACAGATCAATTGTGCAACAAACTTCTTGTATTTGAAAATGGGCGCATCATCCGCGTCGAAACCGGATTGAAAGATTATCGGAACAGAAAGAAACAGCGACATGCAAAACGCGATGAAGAGGAGCGGCTTCGCATCGAAAATCGGATGACCGCCGTTCTCGGAGAATTGGCCGGACTCACACCCCAAGACCCGAGATATCATCAATTGGATCAGGAATTTTCAGAGCTGGCCAAACGCAAACGGGCGTTTTTAGAAAAAGAATAAATGGAAAGAACCATTTGTGTTTTTTAACACAGATGGTTCTTTTTTGTTTGACGTGGTTTAAATTACCACCCATTAGATATGGCACCCAAGGTAATAATAGGATAAAAATGATGGACTTACTACAGCAATAAAAAAGGGTGATCAACATGTGGAAAACGATTGTTTCCTATTTTCCGGACTGGATGGTCCTGATGCAGGCTTTTTTTGTTTTTTTCGTCCCGTTTGCCATATCAAAAGTATTTCTGTGGCTTCGTACGGCAGGGGATGATTGATATGAGATGGTGGAAAGCAAAAACGCGCAGATTGATACAATCGTCCAACAAGCCGGAAAAACCTAAAAATGAAGTGCCGGCTTTGGAATCAACGGGGTATTTGACCGGCGATTTTGATCACGACCTGCAAGCGGTCAAAACAGCCTTGGAGAATAACTCAGACGTTCATTTCCGAGAATTCAACTTAGGGCGCACCGGCATCCGGGCGGCGATTGTTTTTGTTGAAATGCTTGCAGATCAAGACCTGATTGACAAACATATTATGAAATCCCTTATGGATGATTTCTCCAAAGAATATAACATTGAGCTTTCTTCATTAAGCAGCAATATACCGGACTTAATCCAAAAGCAGATTTTATCAATCAGCGGAGTATCAGTGGCAAAGCATGTCAGCGAAGTGGTGCCGGAAGTGTTGATGGGTACGGCCATACTGCTGATCGACGGTTCAGCGGAAGTTTTATTGCTGGGAACCGTTAAAAAAAATACAAGGAACATTGAAGAGCCCGTATCTGAATCCTTGGTCAGAGGGGCGCGCATCGGCTTTACGGAAACAATTGGCACAAATACAGCCCTTTTGAGGCAGCACGGCAAAAATCAAAATTTGTCTATGGTTCAATTTCAAGTTGGGAAGCGAGCTGTCAAAAATCTTGTCGTCGCCTATATTAAAGACGTGGCTGAACCAGGACTGGTTGAAGAAGTCAAAAAAAGAATCGAAAAGATTGATATCGATGATGTGCTCGAATCAGGTTTTGTCGAGCAGCTGATCGAAGACAATTATCTCAGTCCATTTCCGCAGGTGCAAAGCACTGAACGTCTTGACAGGGTGATGAGTGCGTTAATGGAGGGCAGAGTGGCCATCTTATTGGACGGGACGCCTTTTGTTTTAATCGTTCCGGTTACATTCAGTATGCTCCTGCAATCGCCCGAGGATTATTATGAACGCTGGCTCCCGAGTTCACTGATCCGCATCATGCGAATTGGCGCAGCGATGATCTCGCTTCTTGGACCCGCTTTATATATTTCCTTTATATCGTTTCATCCTGGGCTGATTCCGAGTGAACTTGCGATTTCCATTACCGGAACGAGGGTGGGTGTACCTTTTCCATCGCTGATCGAAGCGCTCATTATGGAAGTGGCGATCGAAATTTTGCGCGAAGCCGGCCTTCGGCTGCCAAAACCAATCGGTCCGGCGATGGGAATCGTCGGCGGTATCATCATCGGGGAGGCTGCCGTGCAGGCAGGCATTGTCAGCCCGATTATGGTCATCGTTGTTGCCGTTACCGCGATTTCTTCATTCGCCATTCCGCAATACAGCGCCGGTATTTCGCTGCGCATGCTGAGATTTGTGGCGATGTTTTGTGCAGCCGCGTTCGGCTTGTACGGGGTGATTTTGTTTTTCCTCATGCTTGCCAGCCACGCGGTGAAGCTGAAAAGCTTCGGTGTTCCATACGCAAGCCCGGCTGTCCCTTATCGTTTGCGCGATTGGAAAGATTTCATCGTTCGCATGCCGATACAGATGATGAAAAAGCGGCCGAAGATGCTAAAAACAGACGATTCGACACGTCAGTAGCAGAGAAAGGAGGGAGACGCTTATAATGGTCAGGCACGAAGAGCGCATTACCACTTCGGAAACAGCTGTTATCATCACCAATTTCCTGCTTGGAACAGGGATCCTGACGCTCCCGCGAACGTCTGTTGACGAGGTGGGGACACCTGATGTTTGGATCACGCTTATATTAGGCGGCTTGATCGCACTCTTGGCCGCGATCATCATGGTAAAGCTCAGCCATCAATACCCTGATAAAACCTTTTATGAATACAATCAGGACATCATCGGAAAATGGATCGGCAGCCTGATCAGCTTGTTTTTCGTGTCTTATCTATTGGCCCATTCGGGTTTTCAGGTCCGCTCAATGCTTGAAATCATCCGTTTTTTTTTACTGGAAGGAACCCCCCGCTGGGCCATAGTGATGATTTTTTTATGGGTCGGATTATACTTGATCGTTGGCGGTTTAAGTTCGATCGCCCGATTGTTCCAAATCGTGCTCCCCATTACATTTATTCTTTTTCTGCTGGTCGTGTTTATGGGTATCGGAATTTTTGATGTGGACAACATGCGTCCTGTACTTGGCAAGGGAATAGGGCCTGTCTTAAAAGGAATAAAGGTGACCGCATTGTCTTTTTCAGGTATTGAAATCATTTTGATCCTGATGCCCTTCATGTATCAGCCTCGCAAGGCCATTCATACGGTTGTGATCGGGATCGCCATCCCTTTGCTTTTCTATATGATCACCGTCGTTATGGTAATCGGCGCCCTGTCTATAGACGGGGTGGTTTCACGGACCTGGCCGACGATTGATTTGATGAGAAGCTTTGAAATCCCCGGTCTGATATTTGAACGGTTTGAGTCGCTGCTGCTGGTCATCTGGATCATGCAGCTGTTCTGCACCTTTGTCATTTCTTTTTATGGTGCGGCATTAGGCCTGGCCAATCTCTTTAAAACAAATATTCGGCCGATACTGTTTGCCTTGCTTCCGGTGATTTATCTCATGGCCATGATCCCGAAAAATATCAACAACATGTTTGCATTCGGAGACTTTATTGGAAACAGCGGCGTTTATTTAGGCGGCTTGACCCCGCTCGTTCTGCTGGTGATTTCAAAAATAAGAAGGAGGAAACAAGGAACTGACAGAGGCTGATGATTGAAAAAGGAAAGGGGGGATTTCTCCATGATGGTGAGTCAGCAAGACAAAATTACCGTTTCACAAACCGTTATCGTCATCACGAATTTTCTGCTGGGAACAGGCATCTTGACACTGCCGCGGATATCTGTGGAAGCTGTCAAGACACCGGATGTCTGGCTGTCTGTTGCATTTGGAGGATTGATTGCTCTATTAGCAGGTTTCATCATGGTGAAATTAAGCATGGAGTACCCCGAAAAAACGTTATATCAATACAGTCGCGATATTATTGGCAAGTGGCCGGGAAGGCTTTTCAGCCTGCTTTTGATTTGCTATTTTCTCGCAACGTCAAGTTTCCAAGTCCGCTCCGTTACAGAAGTTATGGGATTTTACTTACTGGAAGAAACGCCGCTTTGGGCGATGGCGATGGTTTTTTTATGGAGCGGGATCTATTTAATAACCGGCGGTATCAATCCGATTGCCCGACTTTATGAAATCATTTTTCCGATTACAGTTCTCATTTTTCTTATCGTCATATTTATGAGCGCAAGCATATTCGATACCGACAATTTGCGGCCGGTTCTCGGGAAAGGGATCGTGCCGGTGATGCAAGGAGTCAAGACAACGTCTTTTGCTTATACAGGCATAGAAGTTCTGCTGATCATCGTTCCTTTTATGAGAAAGCCTAAGCAAGCGTTAAAAGCTGCTTTAATAGGCATCTCTTTCCCGATTGTCTTTTATGTGATCACCGTTATTATGGTCATCGGTGCACTGTCGATCGATGGAGTGACATCCCGGACCTGGCCGACGATTGATTTAATGAGAAGCTTTGAAATACCGGGGTTGATCTTTGAACGGTTTGAGTCCTTGCTGCTGGTCATCTGGATCATGCAACTATTCTCCAATTTTACGATCAGCTATTTTGCTGCTGCAGTAGGTCTGTCACAACTCTTGAAGAGGAGGATGGAACCGATATTATTCGGCTTGCTTCCGGTCATTTATCTCATTGCAATGACGCCTAAAAATATCAACCAACTCTTTCAAATGGGAGATCTGATCGGCAACAGCGCCATCTTTTTAGTCGGGCTAATCCCGCTCATGCTTTTGGTGATATCGAAAGTAAGGAGGAGAAAGTTTGAAAAAAATTAACACCATTCGCTACTTAACGATTGCTTTCCTTTTGTTTTTATTAACCGGGTGCTGGAGCAGCCACGAAATTGAAGAGCTTGGTCTCACATTTGCGATGGGGATTGACAAAGGCAAAGAAACCGAACTCGAAAAAAAATTTGACGAAATGGGAGGCGATTACCCGAAAAAAGACCGGATTACGATGATCTATCAATACGTGAACGAACAAGCCGCCGGTTCAAAATCGACCGGAGGAAGTACTGATCAAAAAACGTATATTAACGTTTATGAAACGGGAGACTCGCTTCAGCAAATTAACACCGAAGTAGCATTGAGACAGGACAGACCTGTATTCAGTCCTCATTTAAAGGTGATTGTCATCGCCGCTGAGCTTCTCCGCACCTATTCGCTGGCAGAACTGCTTGATCAGCCTCTCCGCGATAATGAAATCAGGCCGAGCAGTATGGTGATGGTCACAAGAGGGCGGGCGAGAGACACGCTTGAGCTGAAGGAAACCGGCGAAATGCCGGCGTTTCGTCTGCGCAAAATCGTCGAAAATGAATATAAAGCGAAAAAAATTCTTCCTCCTGTGACGCTTGCCAAACTGACAGGCAAAATGAGGTCAGGAACGAGCTATCTTCTTCAAAATGTTATCGGTACCGATGGAGAAGTCAAATATGCAGGAGCAGCTGCGATCAACGGAAAAACCAATAAGCTGATCGGCTATTTGGATGAACATGATTTAGAAGGAGTGATGTGGATCACCGGTAAGGGAATTGGAAGCACGGTTAAAAGTTATGATCCGAAAGAAAAGAAGGTGACCGCATTTGGCGTCGAATCGATTAAAAGCAACATCAAGCCCATCGTTAAAGGAAACCGTCTGTCTTTTGAAGTGAACATAAAGTCAGATGGGTATCTTGCGGAAAACTGGAACACGAATGAAAAAGCTTTTGATGACAAATTTTTAGAAAAAGTCGAAAAAACAACCGCGAAAACGGTGAAAAAATCGATGGAGGACATTACAAAAAAAATGAAAACCGAATACAAAGCAGATCTTGCCGGATTCGGAACCGAGCTGAGGATCAAGTATCCGAGGCTTTGGGAAAAACTAAAGAAAAATTGGGATGAGACGTTTACCGATATACCGATTACATATCATGTTCAAATCGCGATTAAAGAATACGGAACCGTTGGGGATCAGTAACAGAAGTACTTCTAATCACGAAAGGCGGAGAAACGCGCAATGATCCGTTCCGAAGATCAAATCACGACTTCTCAGGCAATCGTTGTCTTTGTCAGTTATATTATGGCGGCCGGGATTCTCTCCTTGCCGAGAACCGCTGCAGAAGAAGCCGGGACGCCGGATGTATGGATTTCCGTCCTATTAGGCGGACTTATCACAACGGCAGTCGGAGTGGTGATGACAAAATTAAGCCAAGATTATCCCGGTCAAACATTTTTTCAATATGGTGAAGACATTGTTGGAAAGTGGCTCAGTATTGTGGTCAGTCTGCTTTTCATTGACCATTTCATAGCGATTGCGGCTTTTGAAGCAAGAATCATGGCGGAAGTCATCACCTTTTTTTTGCTGCAGCAAACACCGATTTGGGCGATCGTCATGTCGATGATGTGGGTCGGATTTTATTCGATCAAAGACGGAATGGGGTCGCTCGCCCGTTTATTTGAAATTATTTTTCCGGTGACAATCCTTTTCTTTTTAACCGTCGTATTTATGAGCTTTGGCATATTTGAACTGGATAATCTGCGGCCTGTCCTTGGGAAAGGCATCATGCCGGCAATAAAGGGGACAAAAGCGACAACGCTTTCTTTCATCAGCGCAGAGGTGATGGTGTTCCTTTTGGCGTTTATGAAAAAACCGAAAGATGGTGTCAAAGTCGCTGTTATGGGAGTCGGCATCGCAATGCTCTTTTATTTAACAACGGTCGTATTCGTGATCGGGGGGCTGTCAGTTGACGGGGTGACCGCGATGACATGGCCGACGCTTGACCTCATCCGCAGTTTTGAAATGCCCGGCTTGATATTTGAACGTTTTGAATCGCTGCTCCTTGTCATCTGGATTATGCAGCTGTTTGCAACTTTTTCCGTCTCATTTTACGCTGCATCCCTGGGGCTCTCGCAAATTTTCAAAAAAAAGAGCAGACCGATCATGTTCGGTCTGCTTCCGGTAATGTATTTGCTTGCAATGACGCCAAAAAATATCGATGATGTATTTTCTCTCGGCGACATGATCGGCTATCAAGCGGCTGTTTTATTCGGCATTGTGCCGATTCCGCTGTTATTGATTTCGAAAATGAGAAAAAAGAAATCTTTGCAAAGCTAGATGTTCAGCCCGCTTTGTTGACTCGCTTTTTAGCTCTCGGTTTCACCCTGTCATTCGGCATGAAAAACACGAGCAAAAAGGCGGCCGCTGCGGGGAAAATTGCCCAAGTAAACGTATGAACAATCGAATTTGACAGCGCCTCGGTGATGTGATTTAAAATATCCGGCGGCATTGATGCCCGGGCACTAGACAAAATCTGGTTGGCGTCATTCGGTGAGGCGGGATTTGAAGCGCCTGTGCTTTTAAACATATCTTCCATCTGTTCTGAAAATTGGTTTTTTTGAATCATTCCGAACATACTGGCGCCGATCGTCATGCCGAGAGAGCGCATAAAGTTGCTCGTGGAAGTCGCTGAACCGCGCTGTTCCGGACCGAAATGATGGATAGCCGCCATGCTTAATACAGAGAATGAAAAGCCGACTCCCAAGCCGACAACAATCATATAAATTGTTAATAATAAACGCGGAGTGTCCATGTTAAGCGTGCTTAATAAAGAAAACCCGCTGACGAGAACCAGTCCGGAGATGAGCATAATGTTCCGGTAGCTCATTTTTGTCGTCAAGAATCCGCCAAGCTGGGCTGATACGACAGAGCCGAGCATCATCGGCAAAAGAACAAGGCCGGAGTTTGTCGCAGAATCTCCGTACACACCCTGAACAAAGATCGGAATCTGGATGGTCGCCGAAATAAATGTCCCGCCGTAAAATAAAGCGACAAGCGTGCTGCCGGCAAACAGCCGGTTTTTAAACATATGAAACGAAATGATCGGTTCACTGGCCTTACGTTCGATCATGAGGAAGCAAATCAATAAGCCGGCTGCACTTCCGAAAAGAGTAAGGATGACATTCGAATCCCATGCGTATTTCTCCCCGCCGAGCTCCAACGCAAACATGAGGCAGACGACCGCTCCTACGAGCGTGATCGCTCCTAAATCAATGCGATGCTTTTCATGCTGTTTCGTCTCTTTGTAAAATAGAAGAATGAAAACAAAAGAAACCATACCGAGCGGCAGATTCATATAAAAAATCCAGTGCCAGCTGATGTAGTCAGTGACATAGGCGCCGATGAGCGGTCCGAAAATGCTCGAAAGGCCAAAAACAGCGCCGAAAAGTCCAGTGATCTTACCGCGCTTTTCCAGTGGGAAAATGTCAAAAATGATGGTAAAAGCAATCGGAATGAGCGCGCCTCCGCCAATTCCTTGGACCGCGCGGTAAATGCTGAGCTGCTCAATGGTTGTAGCCGTTCCGCACAATGCTGATCCCGCCATGAACACGATGCTGCCAAAAAGAAAAAAACGTTTTCTGCCATACATATCCGACAGCTTGCCGAATATTGGCATGCCGGCCATTTCGGCGACCATAAAGGCAGATACAACCCAGACAAAGCTGTCGAGTCCGCCAAGATCGCCGACAATTGTTCCCATTGCCGTGACAACAATGGTATTGTCCATCGAAGCCATCAAAATAGCAAGCAAAAGTCCTGCTACAACAAATCCTAATTTTTGATTTTGAGTTTGTGACAAATCAATCGATTCTCCTTTTAAATCAATTCGTTCTAAAGCAGCGTTTGGCATGGATGCTTCATCCTGTTATGATTATTTATATCAGGAAATAAATATCTTAGCTGCTAAGACATAATGATTTTATAGAAGGGTGTTACCGATGTCAAGAACAAATCATATTGAAGGAGACGGGCTGCTCAACGAGCTGATACAGCAATTGAGGTTTCACAGCACCGCAACCATTTTTCTGCACGAGGCGATCGGCGAGAAAATCGGACTGAACGCAACGGATCATAAATGCCTTGAGATCATCTCGCGGGAAGGTAAAGTAACAGCGGGGGAGCTTGCCGCAAAAAGCGGGCTGACAACGGGAGCGATCACAGGCGTGATCGACCGTCTTGAGAAAGCGGGCTATGTCAGACGCATCAGGGATTCGTCCGACAGAAGGCGTCTATTAGTCGAGCTGATCCCGGAAAACCTGGAGAAGATCTCTCATATCTTTCAAGACTTGGCGCAAGAATCTGCCGGATTTTTAAGCCGATATTCAGAGGAAGAACTGCAAACCATTATCAAATTTTTGAAAAACAGCACGGCGTTTGCCGCCGATTATGCCAAAACTTTAAAGAAGCTAAAATGACAAAAAGACCGGTTTTGCATCAACCGGTCTTTAATACACGTTCATATTTTTCCAATTTGAACTCTTCCGGAAAAGAAAGTTGCTCCGCCGCCCATATCAGCTAATCGATCAGGCGTCAGTGCATTGACGAGATAATGCTTCCCATCTGCATCCGCCCATAATCCTTGGCTGACGGCCACACCCGGAAGGACGTGTTCTCCGACCGCAGCGGGCAGGATGCATGATCCGCGGTCATTCCAAACTTTCACCAAATCTCCGTTTTCAATGCCTTTTTCTTCGGCATCCTTTATATTCAAGTGAAGCTTCGGCTCCTTTTCTAATTTGGTATGCTTTTCATTGTTTGAAAAGGTCGAATTTAAAAAATTATGATTCGGTCCAGGTACAAATAAAAACGGATACTTGTCTGTTTCAACAAGCGGGGTATGAGTCGGCAGACCCGGGTAGCCGTGCTGTTCCATCAGTTTTGAATACAATTCAATTTTTCCGCTGGGGGTTGGCAGTTTATCAGGAAAAATCGTTTTCCGATTGGCTTTGACAAAATGCTTTTCAGTCAGGCTGTCGTAGTCAATGCCGTCGAGCCACGGATTATCAGGGCAGTCAAGCGCCTGTCTGATCATCTCTTCGTCGGAATCTTTCAGCGGTTCATCATCAAAGCCCAGCGCCTCAGCCAAAAGTCTGAATACTTCTGTATTTGACTTGCTCTCTCCGTATTTCTCAATAACAGGCTGCTGAATTTGCGCATAATGGTGCCAATATGATGTATAGAAATCCGTATTTTCGAAAGCGGAAGAAGCCGGCAGGACGATATCGGCATACCGTGCCGTTTCCGTCAGGAATAAATCGTGAACAACCGTGAATAAATCTTCGCGCTCAAGCCCTTTCCTGACTTTGTTCGCCTCCGGCGCGACGACGGCCGGATTGCTGCTGTACACAAACAGCGAACGGATCGGAGGCTCGGTATCCAGGAGAGCTTTGCCGAGCTGATTCATGTTGATGACCCTTGGTGTTCTGCCTTTTAGTAAATCGGGACGCTGCAAAGCTTTTGTATTATAGGCCAAAAATGCCGTGTTGCCTTTGATCGCCCCGCCTCCTTTTTTCGTCCATTGGCCCGTGATCGCGGGCAGGCACGCGATGGTGCGAACGATCATTCCTCCATTGTCATGATGCTGAAGACCGTTGCCGATCCGGATCAGGGAAGGGGAGGTGCGGCCGTACAAGCGGGCGAGCTCGATGATATCATTCCGGGATACGCCGGTGATTGCCTCTACTGTGGCGGGATCGTATTGCAGCACATGGCGGCGGAGCTCTTCATGGCCGACTGTAAATTCTTTCAGAAATGGTTCATCAGCCAAATTTTCCTCGAATAAGACATGCATCATGCCAAGCGCAAGCGCGCTGTCCGTGCCGGGGCGAATCGGAATAAACCAATCCGCCATCCGCCCGGTCTGATTTTTATGAACGTCGATCACAACGATTTTTGCACCGTTTTTCCGGGCTTTTTGAGCAATGGTGATTTGATGCATGTTGGTTGAGACCGCATTGATTCCCCAAAAGATAAACAGTTTTGTTTCCGTTGTATCTTCAGGGTCTGTGCCGATGCTTCCGCCCATCGTGTATTTATAGCCGACAGAACCGGCAGGAGTGCAAATCGCCCGGTCAAGCTGGCTCGATCCGAGGCGGTGAAAAAAGCGCCTGTCCATTCCTTCAGCCGTCAAGTTTCCCATATTGCCGTAAAAGCTGTAGGGCAGAATGCTTTCGGGACCTTCCTGTTCAATGAGCGACTGCCAGTGGGAGCGAATCGTTTCAATTGCTTCATCCCAGCTGATCGGTTCAAATATCCCGTCTCCTTTTGGCCCCGTCCGTTTCAGCGGGGTTCTCAGCCGTTTGGGATCATAAATACGCTCCGTCATATTGCGGACTTTATTGCAAATATTGCCCTGTGTGACCGGATGGTCCGGGTCGCCTTGTATTTTAACGATTTTTCCTTCTTTTTTATGAACGAGCAGCCCGCATTGATCCGGGCAGTCGAGCGAACATACGGATTTGAAAATCCCGTCTTTTTGATCAACAAATGACTCCATGGAATCCGTTCCTTTCCGATAAAATGAATATGATTCTAGCATTATATCACAAAATCTCGTCAATTCTGAAAATAAGAGCCAAAGAATCACGGCAGAACAACGATAAAAAAGGATGCCCCCGGAAGGGCATCCTTTAAGTTTTTGTTTATTCTTGATCAAAATCAGGTGCGACCGCTTTTTTAATAAATAAAGCGGTAAAGAAAGCGATACAGCATAAAGCGAGAGCAAACCAGTAGGCATGGTGAACACCGTGAGTCATCGCTTCATTCACGATTTGCGGGCTTGCGGTTTCTTGTCCGGCAAGATAGCTTTTCTGGCCTTGGCTCATGATGCTGACGAACACCGAAACACCGAGTGCGCCTGCAACAGGCTGAAGTGTATTGGAAATTGCTGTTCCATGAGGATATAAATGTTTCGGCAATTCGTTTAATGCATTCGTCTGCGCAGGCATCATGATGGCTGAGATCGACAGCATCAAGATGATGTACACAATAATAAACGCCCAGACCGGCACCGAAGGATTGATCCTGCTGAAGAAAAACATCACGCCGACGAGAACGATCGTACCCGGAATGATGAGTTTTCTCGGCCCGAACTTATCGAATAAAGCGCCCATGGCCGGTGACATGAGACCGTTTAGCAAGGCCCCGGGCAAAAGTAAAAGCCCTGCTGCTTTGGCTGTAAAACCAAGCGGTCCTTGCAAATACATCGGCATCACGATTTCGGAAGCGAACATCGCCATAATGACAATCACAAATAGGCAGACCCCGCGCGTGTAATTTTTATAGGCGAACACACGCACATCCAGCAACGGTTGTTCAAGCTTCAGCTGACGAAGCACGAACAGCACGATACTGATCAGGCTGACGATGATTACACCGATGATCAGAGGGGACTGAAACCCTTCCGGAGCCTCTCCGGCACTGCTGAATCCGTATACGATTCCGCCGATCCCTATGGTTGAGAGAATGATCGATAAAAAATCAGCCCGCGGGCGCGTCGCTTCTCCGACATTTTGCAAATACTTCATCGCAAACAGAATTGAAAATACTGCAAAAGGAATGACGATGATAAACAGCCAGCGCCAGCCGAGGATGTCAACAATGACGCCCGAAAGAGTGGGACCGATCGCCGGAGCGAACATGATGACCAAACCGAACGTCCCCATGATTTTTCCGCGGACTTCAGGCCGATAAATCAGCAAGAGTGCGTTCATAATAATAGGGATCAAGAGACCTGTACCGACCGCCTGAATCATGCGTCCCGTCAAGAGCATCGGAAAATTCACTGCGCAAGCGGCGATGATGGTTCCGACTAAAAAAGTCGACATGACGCCGATAAACATCTGTCTTGTCGTGAACCATTGAATCAGTAAAGCGGAAACAGGCATTAAAACACCCATGACAAGCATAAATCCGGTTGCCAGCCATTGAACAGTCGGGGCATCAACGTGAAAGACTTCCATCAGCTCTGTTAATGCGATGTTCAACAATGTTTCATTTAATATTGCAAAAAATGCACCAATCATGAAGGTGACTAATATTGCTTTAGAATTAAACTTTTTCTCCATATCAAACCTCCTGTAATACAATTTACCCAAAAACATGACGACAAATGATATGTAGGATTCCCGAATATCCGGAGTCCCAATTTGCTTCTTTCGTTTTTCATCTTATATAATAACGTGTCTCCACCGCCGTTCATCATTTTTCTTCATGATTGGCAACTATATGAGTATACTCGGTTTCACCCATATTTACAATAAAATTGTCAGGTTCATCTTTTCAAGTTAACGAGTGGATGATTATGAAAAGACAGGGAGGGAAGGGCATAGATCATCCGTTCAGTCAAATAAGTCCATTATTACGGTGTATTTTACCTGTATTGCGGGCAGCTGTTCTGACTGAAGAAAATCATGCCCGGATCCTTTCCCTGATAGATAAAAAAGGTAAGAACTCTCCAAACCTGAAGAGTTCTTTTACATGCACTGTCGACTCCCGTATTCCTTTTCGCAGCAGACACCATTACAATATTTCGATATATCCCTCTGTACCGTGCACGCGAATTTGTTGCCCATCTTTTATCAGCCCAGTAGCATTCTCCACTCCGACAACTGCCGGCAGGCCATATTCGCGTGCGATCACCGCTCCGTGGGTCATTAATCCGCCGACTTCGGTGACCAGGCCTTTTATAGATACAAATAATGGTGTCCAGCCTGGGTCGGTAAAGGAGGTGACTAATATATCTCCATCTTCCAGATCGGCATTTTCCATGTTTAAAATGACACGCGCTCTTCCTTCTATCACTCCGGCAGAAACAGGCAGGCCTGCAATCGCATTAGCCGGCAAATTTTCTCGTTTGTACGCACCTGTAATGATTTCGCCATCAGACGTAATCACACGCGGTGGAGTTAGTTTTTCATATGATTTGTACTCGTCTTTCCGTTTGCTGATGATTTGGTCATCTATTTTTTTTGTGCGTACGGCTTCGTGAAGCTCTTCAAAAGTGAGGTAGTAAATATCTTCTTTTTCATGAATAACGCCCGCTTGTACGAGTTGTTCGGCTTCTTTCAGCAACGCCTGCTTGTATACGAAGTAGCGACTGACTATGCCGTATTTTGGATATTCCCGGTAGCCGATGAAATTCCGAATGAGGTCGATCATTCGTTTTGTTTCTTTAGCTTTTTGTTCACCATCCGGTAATTGCTTCAATCGATCGATTAACTCTTGTTCTTTTTCCAAAGCAATCCGCCGCCCTTGTTCAAACTTTCGATTGCCGGCATTAGGCTCAAAGTTTTTAATATGACTAAGAATCATAGGGACAAGTGTAATTGGTTTTTCACTCCAGCGAGGTCTTGTAATATCGATTTCTCCGGGACACCGCATTCCGTATTTGCTGAGATAATCATAGATAGCGTCTTGGATTTGCTTTCCTCCATCAAACTTAACCAGTTCATCGAGAAAGTGATCTTCTTTTGCATGCTGCAAATAATCAATCACTTCTGGATAAGGGCGAATCACATCCGCCACATCCATCAGTGCCAGACCCATTTCCGAAGTAATATTGCCCGGTACAGATTGAGAAAGGGTATCAGCGGCGTTTTTTTCGCCTAGCCACTTGTTCATGTTTTCATTGATCCATGTTGTCGCATTTATAGCAGCCATAAACACAGCCGTACTTTGCGGGTCAAATACGATCTTCTTTAATTGCTGGATATCTTCCAGAATAAAATCAAACAAATCCGATCCCGATTTCGCTTGGATATTTTGTTTTAACTTTTCGATCGATGTTTGATTGCGCTTCATCAAATCAGAAACGATTGTCGGATCGTTCTCGAATTGCGCCGGCATATCTGTTTGACCATTGCCCGGAATCGGTGCTGTTTGATCATTTGGTATCAATTTTATAAAATCTCGCTCGATTACGGTCATGAGTGCGTCTTTTGTAAGCGGATCTGCTCCCACGGTATTTAATAAAGTTTCCCGGCCGGCACGTGTTGTCAGCCTAGGCGCAACATCAACAAACAATCTCCCGCCGGCTTTACGCATCGGTGCAGGAGTAATTAACAGGTAAAAAGACAATCCCAACGGTTTAATAGGATCAGTCATCATTTGCTGATGACCAACAGATAGATAGACGTGATTTTCTTGATCATTCGCTTCAGGGATCGGGTATAAAGTCGTGATCGGCCGGCTCTGAACAATATAAAATGTATCATCAGCCAAACACCATTCGATATCTTGCGGCTGGCCGAAATGAGCTTCGATCTGTCTTCCGATACGGGCCAGCTGTAAAATTTGCCCGTCAGTGAGTGTTTGAGACATCTGCTGATCAGGATCGATCTGCTTTGTCTCTGTTCCGCCTTGTTTTCGTCCATAAATCGCCAATTTCTTGGCCGCTATTCTCTTATCGGCGATTTGGCCATTTTGCACTTTATAACAATCGGCAGAGACCAAGCCGGAGACAAGAGCTTCTCCAAGTCCAAATCCGGCATCGATTGAAAGCAGTTTCCGGTTGGTAGTTATCGGATCAGCGGTAAATATAATCCCTGAAGCCTGCGGGAAAACCATCTTTTGAATGATAACGGATAAATAAACTTGCCTGTGATCGAATCCATTCTGCATACGGTAGATGACCGCGCGCTCCGTGAACAGGGAAGCCCAGCATTTGCTGATATGCTGCAAGATCGCATCCATGCCGATAATATTTAAATAGGTATCTTGTTGACCGGCAAAAGAAGCATGCGGTAAGTCTTCAGCAGTCGCACTGGAACGCACTGCATAAGCATGTTCCACGCCATATTGGGAGAGATAGTGTGCAACTGCTTTCACAACATCAGAAGGAATTTCTGCTTCCATAATGATTTGCCGAATTTTCCTGCTGATTTCACCAATTTGATCCCGATCCTCAACTTTTAGCATGGCCAGTTGATCCAGCAACGCTTGGAACGTTTCGTTTCGATTGATGGCTTTTTGAAACGCTGCTGTCGTGACGCAAAAGCCTTCTGGTACTTGTATTCCTTGAATGTTTGATAATTCACCTAAATTTAACCCTTTTCCCCCGACAAGCAAAAGCTGTGTTTTTTCCATTTCGTGAAAACCGAGAACGAAATCACTCATTCTGCATCTCTCCTTCGAAAAAAATTTGACAAGAGCTTTTCAATATGTTAGACTTAAAGTATAAGATGGGATACCTATGACTATTAATCTAAAACATACGTGATCTGATTATATCATCGCGTCTGTTTTTATGCAATATGAAAAGAACCTGGTAAAACGATCCAGGTTCTTTTTTTGTTTCTTCAAGCAATCGAATATAACGATGGCCGATTTAATGGGCGGTTCGCAGGCGGTTTATTCTTCGCAAGTCGTCATATTTGCAAAAACGCAGTTTATTTTCCTATAATTTAAACGTGTGATACATAGAGAAAGGAAGTTTTTCATATGCAATCTTTACAAAACAAAACCGCTCTGATTACAGGAGGGGGAAGAGGGATCGGCCGCGCAACAGCGATTGCCCTTGCAAAAGAAGGCGTACATATCGCCCTTATCGGCCGTACAGCTGCGAATCTTGAAAAAGCAGCAGAGGAATTAAAGGCGTTCGGCGTAAAAGTATCTGTAGCCGCAGCTGACGTAAAGGATTTAACAGCTGTAGAACGTGCGGTCCAATCCGTAAAAGGAGAGCTTGGACAAATCGACATTCTCATTAACAATGCCGGGATCGGCGGGTTTGCAGGATTTCTTGAGCAATCCCCTGAAGAGTGGGAAAATATTGTCCAGGTGAATCTGATGGGGGTTTACAATGTAACACGCGTCGTTCTGCCTGAAATGATCGAAAGAAAAGCGGGCGATATTATTAATATTTCTTCTACAGCAGGCCAAAGGGGAGCAGCCGGGACAAGCGCCTACAGCGCGTCTAAATTCGCGGTACTCGGATTGACCGAATCGCTGATGCAGGAAGTCAGAAAACACAATATCCGCGTGAGCGCCCTTACACCGAGCACGGTTGCGACGGACTTGGCAATCGACTCCAAATTAACAGACGGCAATCCGGAACGCGTCATGCAGCCCGAAGATCTGGCCGAATACATGGTCGCCCAGCTTAAACTGCACCCTCGCATTTTCATTAAATCAGCGGGCATGTGGTCTACAAACCCTTAAACAATCGGGAAAGGACAGGCTTGAAACAGCCTGTCCTTTTTTCATGCTATTTTTGCGAAAGGCGTACGGGGAGATGGCGGACGCCGAAGACAAACGGACTTTGAATCGCTTCAAGCTCCTCTGAGCTGTCCCTTTCCACTGATGCATGCCGCAGCAAGTAATCGAGTGCGACTTTCGCTTCAAGCCGGGCAAGGGGAGCACCGAGACAAAAATGGATGCCGAAGCCGAAGCTCATATGAGGGTTTGATTTACGATCAAGCCTAAAGCTGTCGGGATCGTCAAATTTCAGTTCGTCACGGTTCGCTGAAGCGACCCAGTTGATCACCGTGGAACCTTTTGCAATCCGCACGCCCTTGATGTCAAGGTCTTCAGCCGCCGTGCGGCCGATCGCTTGCACGGGCGGATAATACCGCAGTATTTCTTCAACAAAAACAGGAACAAGGGACAAATCTTGTCTTACGGCTTCCTGTGTGGCTTTGTCTTCGGTGAGATAGCGGACACTGTTTGCGATCAGGTTGGTTGTCGTTTCGTTGCCTGCGACCAAAAGAATGATGCAAAAATTCAGCAGCTCTTCTTCTGTCAGCGACTTGCCGTCAACTTCCGCCCGCAGCAAAAGCGAAATCAGGTCGTCTTTTGGCTCCTTTTTTCGCTGCTTGATAATGTTTTTAAAATAATCCGCCAAAAACCGATTGCCTTCTTCACGGCGTTTGTACATCTGTTGAGCGGCTTCAGCCGAGCGGTCTTCCGCACCTGCGACAAGGATGTCTGAATAATGTTTAAACATGAGGCGGTCTTCAGCCGGAACGCCCAAAAGTTCAGCAATGATAATGACGGGAAGGGGAGCAGCCAAGTCATCCACCACATCAAACAAATCCTTCTGCTTCGCTTCGTTAAATAAAAAAGCCGTCACTTCTTCGATATGCGGCTCAAGCTCTTTCACCGCTTTCGGCGTAAAAGCTTTATTAACGATAGCCCTCATTTTTGTGTGTCTCGGCGGGTCCATTGTTAATATGCTTTTTCCTTCCATATTACCGCCGCGCTTTGAAGAGAAAAGCTTCGGGTTTTTTAACACGAATTGAACGTCTTCATACGAAAAGATATCCCAGCATTTTCGCTCATCATCGTAACGTACAGGAGACGTCTTTCTGATCCGGTTATAAATCGGGAACGGAAACAGCCGGTCATTACGGGAGCTGATTTCCTTCATCGGAATCCAATTGGCATAGTGCTTGCTTGATTGAAGTGAATTTGAATTTGCCACAGTCAATTCTCTCCTTTAACATGAATCGTTTATACATGATGAACCGGTTCAATCTTTACGTTATCACTATTTTTACAACGGTTTCAACGGACATATCATGAAAAAATTGTCAATTGGCCGAAAGTATCGGATCTAAAAAAGGTAAAAAGGCGAGGTATGCTGAACAACTGCGGGAACATCAGCTCAGAGATGGATGAAAAAAACGAGGCCGCACCTGATCAGGTACGGCCTCGATCTTTCAGCTGACAGCTTCTCCATGGGAGAACTGGCTGTTATACAAATCGGCATAAAATCCGTTCTCACGAAGAAGCTCTTCATGGCTGCCTTTTTCAATAATATCTCCGTTTTTCATCACAAGAATCAAATCGGCATCTTTTATGGTAGAAAGACGGTGGGCGATGACAAAGCTTGTGCGGTTAGCCATCAGTTTATTCATCGCTTTTTGAATATTCATTTCCGTTCGGGTGTCGACACTGCTTGTCGCTTCATCCAATATTAAAATCTTCGGATCGGCTAAAATGGCTCTCGCGATCGTGAGGAGCTGCCGCTGCCCTTGCGAGATGTTTTGGGCATCTTCGCCCAGTACCGTATCATAGCCGTCCGGCAAGGTGCGGATAAAATCGTCGGCATAGGCGGCTTTTGCCGCTCTGATGATGTCTTCATCTGTCGCGCCTTCACGTCCGTAGGCGATGTTTTCGCGGATGGTGCCGTTGAACAGCCATGTGTCCTGCAAAACCATCGCAAACATGCTTCTGGCCTGTTCGCGCGACAGTTCGCTGATGTCGGTGCCGCCGACCTTGATGCTGCCTTTGTTTAATTCATAAAACCGCATCAGCAAATTGATGATCGTCGTTTTTCCTGCGCCAGTCGGTCCGACGATCGCAATTGTCTGACCTTCTTTGGCATGGAGGCTTAAATCGCGGATGACCGGAACGTTTTCATCATAGCCGAAGGCGACACGTTCAAATGATACATCGCCTTTTAATGTGCCGGTATCGATGGAAGCCGGCGTCTCCTCGATTTCCTCGCCTTCGTCTAAAAGACTGAACACCCTTTCGGCGGATGCGATTGCCGATTGGATTGTATTCGCGATTCCGGCAGCTTGAACGAGCGGCTGGGAAAATTGCTGCGTGTATTGAATAAAAGCCTGCACGCCTCCGATCAAAAGGGTGCCGTTAAGAACGAAAATACCGCCGGTAATGCTGACAAATACATAGCCGAGGTTGCCAATGAATGTCATGATCGGCATCATCAGACCTGAAATAAACTGCGCTTTCCAGCCTGACTGGTAAAGACGCTCATTCACTTCATCGAATTGCTGAATCGCTTTTTCTTCATGACCGAATGCCTTTACTTCCTGATGCCCTGTGAACATCTCTTCAACGTGTCCGTTGATGTCGCCGAGTTCTTTTTGCTGCACGCCGAAGTGTTTCTGCGAAAATGAGGCTATAAATCGGACAGCGAGCATGCTGAGCGGAACCGTGATGAAGACGACGAGCGTCAGTACAGGGCTGATGAGAAGCATCATGACAATGATGCCGACTATCGTAATGACAGACGTAATCATTTGCGTCAGCGCCTGCTGCAGTGACGTATTAATATTGTCAATATCATTGACTGCGCGGCTGAGCGTGTCGCCGTGCGAATGCTTGTCATAGTACTTTAAAGGGAGCCGCGTCAGCTTTTCATTCACTTCCTGGCGCATTTCGTATATCGTTTTCTGGGCTACGCCGGCCATCAGGTATTGCTGCAAGAACGTAAAGAAAGCAGAAAGCAGATACAGCCCTGCCAGGATCATCGTGATCCTGCCGAGAAAGCCGAATTGAACACCGGTGCCTTCTGTAAAGCTGGCGAAAAGGGAAGAGGTCGCATCTCCGAGAAGTTTTGGACTGATGACATTAAACAACGTCGCCAATATTGCAGCACAGACAACGAGCACCAGCTGGAAGGTCCGCGGTTTTAAATAGCGGGCCAATCTCAAGAGGGTCTTTTTAAATTCTTTCGGTTTTGTCTCGTGCATTCCTTTTGGTATCGAGCCGTGATGCTTTTGTTGTTGGCTCATGCGCTTTCCTCCTCAGCCTGCTGTGATGCCACGATTTCCTGGTAAATGTCATTTTCAGCAAGCAATTGTTGATGGGTGCCGATACCGGCTATTTTTCCTTCATTTAATACGATGATTTGGTCCGCATCCGTAATCGTGCTTACCCTTTGGGCAACAATAATGACGGCGGCATCAGCGGTGGTTTTCTTCAGCGCTTTTCTCAGCTTTTGATCCGTTTTGTAATCAAGCGCGGAAAAGCTGTCGTCAAATAAATAAATTTCCGGTTTTCTGACCAATGCCCGGGCGATGGAAAGCCGCTGTTTCTGGCCGCCTGAAAGGTTGGCTCCGGCCTGCTCGATATCAGATTCAATTCCATTTTTCTTGCCTTCCACAAACTCGGCAGCCTGTGCCGTTTCAAGTGCTTCCAAAATTTCTTCATCTGTTGCGTCTTCTTTGCCAAATCGGATATTGTCCTTGATCGTCCCGCTGAATATTGAAGCTTTTTGCGGGACATAGCCGATTTTCGCGCGAAGCTCCTTTTGCGCCATCTTTCTGACATCTGTTCCGTTGACAAGCACAGACCCTTTTTCAATATCGAAAAATCTCGGGATCAATTGAAGAATCGTCGTTTTTCCGGCCCCTGTGCTGCCGATGAGCGCAGTCGTTTCACCCGGTTTTGCTTTGAACGTGATATTTTCGAGAACGGGCTTTTCAGCTCCGGCATAACGAAAAGTCACATCTTGAAATTCCACATAACCGCGCAGGCCGCTGTCTTTCTGCGGCTCTTTCGGATCGGTAATCGAAGGCACTGTTAACAGCACTTCGTTAATGCGGTCGGCAGACGCCTGAGCCCTTGGGATCATCACGAATGTCATCGCAAGCATGATCAGCGCGATTAAAATCATGGATGCATATTGAAGGAAAGCCATTAAGTTCCCGACCTGCATGCTGCCTTGATCGATGCGGATGCCTCCGAACCAGATAATCGCGATGTTCGTGAAATTCATCATAATCATCATGACCGGGAATAGAAAAGCCATGATTCTGTTAACGGCGATACCTGTATCGCGAAACTCTTCGTTTGCCTTTTGAAAACGGGCTTTTTCTTGATCAACACGGTTAAACGCGCGAATGACGCGAACCCCCGTCAAACCTTCCCTGAGAACGAGGTTAAGACGATCCGTCTTTTTTTGAAGAACGCCGAATAAGGGAACAGCTTTCCTTGTAATGAGAAAAATCAGCCCCGCAAGGATCGGGAGAGCGGCCAGAAATATAATCGACAGCTTGGCATCTCTGGAAACGGCAAGCACAATACCGCCGACCAGCATTAACGGCGCTCTCGTCATCAATGAAAGCATCATGTTGAGCACATCTTGGACTTGCTTGACATCGTTGGTGGTACGGGTAATGAGAGAAGCAGAACCGATTTTTCCGAATTCATCCATTGAATAGTGTTCAACTTTAACAAACAGCTTGCGCCTGATATCTCTTCCAAAGCCGAGGGCTGTTTTCGAAGCGAAAAACGCTTTTCCGACAGTCATGATGATAGCCAGAAGAGAGCAGGCGATCATCCAGCCGCCGGTTCTCAATATGAATGGCATGTCGCCGTTCACGATTCCGACATCAACGACATCAGCCATTAACATCGGCAAATAAAGCTCAAGCACACTGCTCAGCAAAGTAAAAACAGCGACAAGAATCACTTGCAGCTTATAAGGCTTTAAATATTTTAAGAGTGAGATCATTTTTCAACCTTCTTTTCACTTGTTTTTTCTCCGTGTTCGATAAACTCGGATAACTTATGAATCAAATCGGCGAACTGCCTGCTTTCATCCTCGCCCAGAAACCGGGTGAGCTGCAGGAACCACCGATCCAGTCCTTTAAGCGCATCGTCCGCCGCTTTTTTTCCTTCATCGGTTAAAAAAATCCGGACGATCCGCCTGTCATTCTCATCCATACGCCGAAAAACGAGTCCTTTTTTTTCCATTCTGTTCAACATCTGCGTGACGAAGGGGGAGGTGACATGTAGAGCGCGGCTGATTTCGGATGCCTTTTTTCCTTCACCGCTTGCTTCATTTAAAAACATCAGCGCTTTTGCCTCAGTCTTTTTCCATTCAACTGCAGGAAATGACTGTTTCACTTCCGCATACCGCAGCCGTTTGAAAGCTTCGATCAACTGTATAACGGTCTCGCGGCTGACTTTGTCTTGTTTCATAAAAGCACCTGCTTCTCCATTTTAATTAATTAAGTAAATAAACTAAAACACTGTATTATCATACATAGAACAACAAAAGATTGTCAAAGAAGAAACTTAGAAAAAAGAAAAACCCGATCATTGATGACATGATCGGGTCATTGTACGAGCTTCATAAAAAAATCTTTCATTTCAAGATGGCGAAGATGTTCCGGAACTTTTTCCGATCCGACGATGATCATCGGAGCCAAGCTATCCGTTTTATAAAGCGAGCCATGGCCGCCTCCGCCAAAATGGAGGGGAGACTTTTCGCCGGCAAATTGGAACCCGGGTTTCGCATCGGCGATCACAAACTGTCCGCGATGCGAATGCATGGCGCTGTACAGGCGGGCAAGAGCATCCGGGTAATCGCCGTATTTGATCGATGCGCCGTCCGCTTTCATGTCCAATAAAGAAAAATCTCCGCTGATCGTCCATGACTGCCCGTAAGGATCTTGATAACCGCCTTCCGGACGAAACCGCAGCGGTTTTAAAGAACGCTTCGAATCGACGTATATCCAGCCGTTTTTTTTCCACGCTGTGAAAGCGATTCGTTCGTCTTTTTTCAATTCATTGACGGCATCTTGCAGCGGCATGTTTCGATCCGTGACATAAATGTATGCCATTCTGTCGTTTACCGCAAAAAGAAGCTGATCGTTTCGATCGGGGACTTCGTTTATTTTAGCGATCCGGTATCCTTTAAAAAGCGAATGAAGCCGGATGGCGGCCTTGTCTTTATCGCGTCCGATCGCTGTCTGCCCGCCGTCACCCATGACGACCCACACTGCTTTTTCGGCCGCATCGCGCCAAGAATCATATGCATTCAATATGCGCTGCAGCTGCTGATCCATTTTTTCGAGGCCTTTCATATCCATCGGGCCTTTTTTGTGTGCATCGTGGTCAAAATCGGGCAAGTAGGCGACAGTCAGCGCAGGAAGCTTCCTCTTTTTAATTAAATAGGCTATTTCCTGTGCCGTGAACTTGTCGTTAACGCCATAACCTTGCCAAATATGGTGGTAGGGGTTATCGGGATCGAGCTGGGCAAAGCGGCCGAATGAAAAAAGAGCCGGCCCGTTTACCGTCATATGTTCAGGCATCAATTTAAGCTTCTTGAGCGGGGGCGGGATGTTTAATTCGCGGCGGTCAGGCCCCCTGTATATGAGCCCGTTGATGGATGCCGACTGTTTTCCTCGCGCTTGCAAATCATCATGGACCGTTGCCGCCTTTCGGCTTAAATGGAGGTGATTAAGAGAATATAGTCCGTCTTCGATCGTTTGTTTGATGCCTAGCGCGACGATTTCTTTTTTATCGCTCCCGTAATTCACGATTCTCTGTTCATCCTGGTTATACCAGACGAGCCCGGGAACGCGGTGGATATTCGGATAAGTTCCGGTGAGCAGCGTGCTGTCAATCGAGACCGACATCGTCGGATACGCGCTCACCACTTCAGGTTCATAATGACCGTTTTCAAGAAAGAATTTTAATGCCGGGGCGCGGCCTTCTTGAATCGCTTTTTTCAAAGGCTGATCCATCAAAGAGTCGATGATCAGGACAATGACCGGTTTTTTGGAAGATTTGACGGCCTCTGCTTCTTCATCCGGGAGCCCCAATTTTTCATCCCCGGCATTCAGCCATATAATAAATGAAATCAGCGCACATATAAAAATGACAAGTACAATGCTTAGCTTTTTCAAAACGGCCTCATTCCTTTAATCCCATCATATGCATATTTTGGCATGGGACGCCGGAAGTTATAGCTGGTAATAGGTTCTAAATGAATCACGGAAGCACTTGGGAAGCCTATTCAATTAGAAAGGAGGGTCAATGATGAAAAAGCATAAATGGTTAGCCGCATTTGCTATCATCGCAATTTTAGCCGTTATTGGCTATGTAGTGGTCAGACATCTTGAACCGGAATATGCATATATGCCTCCTAAAGAAAAAGTCATCTCAAAGGAAAAACGAGTGCACGGATACGATCTATGGGGAGCATTTACACCGGACAAGCCCGCCTCCGCAGGGGAGGGAGCTGTAAAGGTTGATGACCGCCTGCTCGACTTGGGGCGGGAGACGTTTTATAAGGAAACTTTCGGCAATGAAGTGTTTTTAACAGATATCACCGGACTGCTTGACGGTCCAATTACAGCAGCCAACATGACGAAAGCCATTGCCGGATTGAAAGGGAAAGGGACGACGAACTTGCGCATCGAATTGGCCGAAACCGTTAAGATCGGGGGGAAAACCTTTAAAAAAGGCGAGAAGATCGACACCGGCATTGATGTTGCAAAAGGGGCATACGCACCGCTCGGCATGCCTTTCAAATACGCTGACGGAAAAATCAAAGCCGGCATCAGCTGCGCGGCCTGCCACGCCGCAGTCGATCCGAAAACGATGAAGGTGATGGAAGGCGTGACAAATCCTGATTTAAATACAGGGCTGATGCTGGCGCTGGCGACAAATTCAGCGGCATATTTTACACATGCCGAAATTGATAACATTCAACAATTCATGAATGATAAAAGCACTATGATCACCGCCAGAAACGGCAAAAAAGAACGCCTCCCCGATCCGGACCGCCTCGAAGATGCAGTCGATCGTATCTTCCTGAAGTGGCCGAGAGGTTTTTTCGACTCGACGATCGATATGAAAAGCAATCCCACGCAGATTCCGGATGCTTATACATTGGGCGACCATCCGTACAGCTGGAGCGGCGCTGCAATGGCCGGTCCTTTTAAAGGCTTGACTGTATTCAGTAATAATGTTCATGCGCAAAATTCGGACAGCCTCTCGCAAGCCCCGGCAAGCCGGGCGCTTTTCGGCATGAGCGAAGATGTTTATATCGGGACGATCCTGCAAAGAGCTCCCGCCTCAACATACAGGTATCAGCCGAAAAAAAAGGAAAGTCCGACTGCGTTTTTCAAAAAAGCCGATCCCACTCCCGGAGTACCGGGCGTCAACCAAATGGTCAAGCCGCCAAGCTTTCCTAACATCACATTGGCGGCGCCCGACGGCGTACTTGTGAGCTCACCCGGACGAAAAGTGAATGAAGAAAACAACGCTGTATCCGCCTGGCAAAATACACTTAGACCGCCTGATCCGCGGCAAAAAACTGACAGACAAACCGTCAGGCGCGGCAGGCGCGTTTTTGAACAAGCGGGCTGCATATCCTGCCATGCCGGCCGGTATTTGACGAACAACAAGGTCATCTCGGCTGAAACAATCGGAACCGAGCCGACAAGGGCCCGGTCTTTTAAGAAAACGGAAAACATATTCGGGAAAAGCCTTATACATTCACCTGACACACCGGTGCCTCTGCCGCGCAAGCCAAAGATCCTGAAAGTCCCGACAGCCGGGTTTGACCCCGAACAGATCAAGCTTTCGTGGGCGCAGGGAGATTCCGAAGGCGGGTACAAAGTGCCGAGTCTGATCGGCGTTTACTGGCGCGCTCCTTATTTGCACGACGGAGGGGTTGCTGTGGGAAGCTCATTAAAAGAGACGGGCATACCAAATACGGTCATAAAAGGTAAACAGGCGGACCCTTATAACAGTTTGCTGGCGATGATCGACAGAGACTTAAGACAGCAGGTCGTCACAAGCAATTCGGAATCGCCCGACTTAAAAGCGGTCAGGGTAACCGGCAAAGGTCATGAATTCTGGATCGACGCCAAAAGCGGCTTTTCCGAACAGGAGCAAAAAGCGTTGATTCATTATTTAATCCATACCGATATGCCGAAAAAGTAAGGAATAAAATGAAACGATAAGCCGCCTGAATGGCGGCCTTTTTTTAATCTTCGTCACGGGAGCGGCGATATGATCGTCTTTTCGATCCTTTGTGTGATGCAATATGTCATTCACTTCAGCGGTTTTGACGAGTCCAGGGCCGGTTCCAGGCTGCAGCCAGGCAGGCGAGTCAGTTTTTAGACAGAAAAAACTGGCGTCAGTATGAAAAATCAGCATAAAAAAAGGGGATGAACATACATATATAAGATGCACTTTTTACAATAGAAGAGATGCGGCAGTGAATAAATGTGCAGAAAATTCAGATATCAATAGCTGTTTATGATAAAATGAAAGCAGCCAAGCTTTTGCGCCCGGCTGATTTCGTTGTCATACTGGCTATTGGTATTGCTGAAGGCGAGAAAAAAACTTCTTTACGAACTGATAAAAGACTTTTGCAGAAGGGGAAAGATCCCTGTTTTTAGGGGTAATGATTCCGACTGTGCGCTTTACTTGAGGATAATCAATCGGAATCTTCTTTGTAAAACGGGGAGCCGTTTCATTAAAGGCGCTTTCCGGCAAAAGCGTCACCCCCATATCAGCAGAAACCAGCCCTTTGATCGCATCCAAATCTTCGCCCTCTGAGGAAATTTTAGGCGTATATCCCACTTGCTTGCATGCATCAACAGCCATTTTTCGAAGGATGTATCCGTCTGGAAACAGCACATACTGATCATTTCTGAGATCGCCTAGATGAAGGCTTTTCTGGCCTGATAGCGGATGATTGATCGGCACGAGTGCCAAAAGGCTTTCCGAAAACAAAATGTCCCCTTTAATCTCAGCGATATTTGACGGAACAGGACCGAGAAAAGCCAAATCGATATCCCTGTTTTTCACCGCTTCGATTAAAAATTTATAAGATCCCTGCCTTAAAAGAAAAGCGACATTAGGATGCTCCTCTTTAAAAGCGGAAATAACCGTCGGGAGGAACTGGCCCGCAAGACTTGTCGGGAAACCGATTTTAACGGTCCCGCGATTCGGGTCCAAATACTCATCGATTTGTTCTTTCGCGAAATCGATCGCTTTCATCGCCGTTTTAATATGATCTAAAAACTGTCTGCCGATCGGAGTCAGCTTCACATTGCGGCCTTCGCGCTCGAACAAATCAACACCTAGCTCTTCTTCGAGATTGGCGATCTGCCTGCTGATCGCCGACTGAGCGACGTGAAGGTGCATGGCCGCTTCCGATACGTGCTCCCTTTCTGCAACTTCCATAAAATAATGCAATTGGCGTAATTCCATCGTTGTTTCACCTGCTCATCTCAAAATGAGATAGTTTTAATCTAAATTATATATTGTTTGTATAGATTTGAAAACCTACAATAGGATTAGAGTTTGTAAGATTTTATGACCGGGGACAAACGGGAAAAATGAACGGGGGAGAGGAACAATGACTTATAATCAACTACCAAAGGCACAAGGTCTCTACCGTCCTGAATTTGAACATGATGCATGCGGAATCGGCCTTTACGCTAATTTGAAGGGCCTTCCTACTCATGATATTGTCAAAAAAGGATTGCAAATGCTTTGCCAATTAGACCACCGGGGCGGTCAGGGCAGTGACCCGCATACCGGAGACGGAGCAGGCATCATGATGCAGATTCCGGATGCTTTTTTCAAAAAAGTCTGCGCCGGTTTCAACTTGCCTGAAAAAGGACGCTACGGCGTCGGGATGATCTTCTTTTCTAAGGATGACAGCGGGCGCGAAAAAACCGAAGCGCGCATTAACGAGCTGATCGAACAGGAAGGGCAGACGGTGCTCGGCTGGCGAACTGTACCTGTAAATGTCGGAAAAATCGGAACAGTTGCACAGGCAAGCGCGCCGGTCGTCCGCCAGGTATTCATCGGAGCAAATGAAACGCTGAAAGACAATCTGGCATTCGAACGGAAGTTGTATATCATTCGCAAACAGGCAGAAAATTGGGCAAAAGAACACGAGAAAACGTTCTATTTTGTCAGCCTCTCTAGCAATACCATCGTATATAAAGGACTTTTAACGCCCGAGCAGGTTGATGCTTTCTATGAAGATTTGCAGGACGAGGACTTCGTCTCAGCTTTTGCATTGGTTCACTCCCGTTTCAGCACTAACACGTTTCCGAGCTGGGAAAGGGCGCATCCGAACCGCTATCTGATCCACAACGGGGAAATCAATACGCTGCGCGGCAATATGAACTGGATGAAAGCGAGGGAGCAGCAGTTTGTTTCTGAAGCATTCGGTGAAGACTTGCCGAAGGTTTTGCCGATCCTGGATGAAAACGGAAGCGACTCCTCGATCCTGGATAACGCTTTTGAATTCTTTGTACTGGCTGGAAGGAAGCCGGCCCATGCTGCAATGATGCTGATTCCCGAGCCGTGGAACGAGAACCCGTACATGTCAAAAGAAAAGAAGGCATTTTACGAATATCACAGCTCTTTAATGGAGCCGTGGGACGGCCCGACTGCGATTTCTTTTACAAACGGAAAACAGATCGGAGCCATTTTAGACCGGAACGGGCTCAGACCCGCCCGCTATTATGTCACTAAAGACGACTACCTTATTTTTTCCTCCGAAGTCGGCGTAATTGATGTCGAACAGGAAAATATCTTATATAAAGACCGGCTGGATCCCGGGAAAATGCTTCTTGTTGATCTTGAAGAAGGGCGGATTATCTCTGATGAAGAAGTCAAATCCGAAATCGCCGGAGAGTTTCCGTACCAGGAATGGCTCAGTAAAGAACTGGTTCATGTCTCAAACGATATTGAGGAAACCGAAGAAAAATCTGTGCCTGACCTATTGACCCGCCAAAAAGCATTCGGTTTTACGTACGAAGATATTCACAAATATTTAATTCCTGTCATTACAGAAGGCAAAGATCCGCTCGGTTCAATGGGTCACGATGTCCCGCTGGCGGTGTTGTCAGACCGTCCGCAATCGCTGTTCAACTATTTTAAACAGCTGTTTGCACAAGTTACAAATCCGCCGATTGATGCAATCCGCGAGCAGATCGTCACTTCGACATTGACATGGCTCGGTGCGGAAGGCGATATTCTCCATCCGAACGAAAGCAGCTGCCGCCGGATTAAATTATATACACCGGTCTTGACAAACGCGCAGTTCAATTCTTTAAAAGGACTTGTGCATAAGGATTTCAAAAGCAAAACGATTCATACGCTCTTTACAGACGACTTGAAGAGCGGTCTCGAAGATATGTTTAAAGAAGCGGACAGAGCGATCGCCGAAGGCGTGACTCTCCTTATTTTATCCGACCGCAAAATGGACGGTCAGAAAGCGCCGATTCCTGCGCTGCTAGCCGTCAGTGCCTTGCATCAATATTTAGTCCGCGCGGGAAAACGTACGAAAGTCAGCATTATCGCCCAATCCGGTGAAGCGCGCGAAGTTCACCATTTTGCCGCCCTGATCGGCTACGGAGCGGATGCGATTCATCCGTACCTCACGTATGCGACATACAAGCAGGCGGTCGAAGACGGAGCGCTCTCCATCAGCTATGAAGAAGCCGTTACAAAATACAGCAAAAGCGTGACAGAGGGCGTCGTAAAAGTGATGTCCAAAATGGGTATTTCCACTGTCCAAAGCTACAGAGGCGCACAGATTTTTGAAGCGGTCGGGATCAACAAAGACGTCATAGACAGCTATTTCACAGGAACTGCATCACAGCTCGGCGGAATCGGCCTGGACACGATTGCCGAAGAAGCAAAGCGCCGCCACAGGGAAGCTTATGAAGATACATTCAGCAAAACGCTTGATTCGGGAAGCGATTTTCAATGGAGAAAAGGCGGGGAGCACCACGCTTTTAACCCGAAAACGATTCACACGCTGCAATGGGCATGCCGCAAAGGTGATTACAGCCTGTTTAAACAATATTCGCAAGCAGCTGATGAAGAAAGAATCGGTTTTCTCCGCAATCTCTTCTCGTTTGATGAAAACCGGAAGCCGCTGCCGCTTGAAGAGGTCGAATCCGCTGAATCGATTGTGCGCCGCTTTAAAACAGGGGCGATGTCATTCGGCTCTTTAAGCAAGGAAGCCCATGAAGCGCTGGCGATTGCAATGAACCGTCTCGGCGGAAAAAGCAACAGCGGGGAAGGCGGAGAAGATCCGGCGCGCTTTACCCCAGACGCGAATGGCGATAACCGCCGCAGCGCGATCAAGCAAATTGCTTCAGGACGTTTCGGTGTGAAAAGCCACTATCTCGTCAATGCCGACGAGCTGCAAATTAAGATGGCGCAGGGTGCAAAACCTGGAGAAGGCGGACAGCTCCCTGGCAACAAAGTGTATCCATGGGTTGCAAATGTTCGCGGATCTACGCCTGGGGTCGGCTTGATTTCACCGCCGCCGCACCATGACATCTACTCGATTGAAGATTTGGCACAGTTGATCCATGATTTGAAAAACGCCAACCGCGATGCACGGATCAGTGTAAAGCTTGTCGCTAAAGCCGGGGTCGGCACGATTGCAGCCGGAGTCGCCAAAGCGACCGCCGATGTCATCGTCATCAGCGGCTATGACGGGGGCACTGGAGCATCACCGAAAACAAGTATTAAGCATACCGGCCTCCCATGGGAACTAGGGCTCGCCGAAGCTCATCAAACACTAATGATGAACGGTTTGCGCGAACGCGTCGTATTGGAAACAGACGGCAAATTAATGACCGGCAGAGACGTTGTCATGGCTGCGCTTTTAGGAGCCGAAGAATTCGGTTTTGCCACAGCGCCGCTCGTTGTTCTCGGATGCGTTATGATGAGAGCCTGTCATTTGGATACGTGCCCTGTCGGGGTAGCGACGCAAAACCCTGAGCTGCGCAAAAAGTTCATGGGCGATCCGGATCACATCGTGAATTACATGCTCTTTGTCGCAGAAGAAGTACGCGAATTGATGGCCCGGCTCGGTTTCAGAACAGTTGATGAAATGGTGGGCCGCACGGATGTCCTTCGTGTCAGTGAACGGGCGAAAGCACATTGGAAAGCGGGTCAGCTCGATTTATCAAACCTGCTATATCAGCCGGAAGGCGCACGCACATTCCGTACGCCGCAAAACCATAAAATCGATGAATCGCTCGATCTTACGCAAATTCTACCCGCTGTCCAGTCAGCTGTTGAAAACGGCACGTCTGCGGAAGCATCTTTTGAAATCCGCAACATCAACCGTGTAACAGGAGCCATAACCGGAAGCGAAATTTCTAAGCGCTACGGCGAAGAAGGCCTCCCTGAAGATACGATTACGCTCCGATTCACAGGTTCAGCGGGGCAAAGCTTTGGCGCGTTCGTACCAAAAGGAATGACAATGTATTTGACAGGAGATGCCAATGATTACATCGGCAAAGGTCTTTCAGGCGGAAAAATCGCCGTCAAAGCGCCTGACGAATTCAACCCTGCATTCCGTGAAAATGTTATTGTCGGAAATGTTGCGTTCTACGGTGCCACAAGCGGAGAAGCTTATATTAACGGACTCGCCGGCGAACGGTTTGCCGTCAGAAACAGCGGAGTCAGCGTTGTCGTTGAAGGCATCGGCGACCATGGCTGCGAATACATGACCGGCGGGCGCGTCGCCATTCTCGGCGACGTCGGCAAAAACTTTGCCGCGGGCATGTCAGGCGGAATCGCCTACGTGTACACCGAAGACAAAAAAGCCTTTAAACGAAAATGCAATCCTGAAATGATCGAATTTGAAACACTTGAAGCACCTGAGGAAATCGCCGAACTGAAAACGATGATCGAAAACCATTACAGATATACCGAAAGCTCAAAAGCAGCTTCGATACTTGATCATTGGGAAGAGGCCGTCGGCCGGTTTGTGAAAGTGATTCCGAAAGACTTCAAGCAAATGATAGAGCGGATTAAAGAGCAAAAAGAAGCCGGCTTGTCTGATGAAGAAGCGCTGATGTACGCGTTTGAAGCCGGTACGAAGCAAAAGATTGAACCGTCTGCGGCTGCTTCATCAAAAGAAGCGGTGGCACAGTAAGAAAGGGGAGGGGAAAATGGGCAAAGCAACAGGATTTATGGAATTCAAGCGGGAAAAGCCTGCTGAACGCGATCCTCTCACACGGATAAATGACTGGAACGAATATTCGTCTCCATTTTCTGAGGAAGCATCGAAAAGACAGGGAGCGCGCTGCATGGACTGCGGCACCCCCTTTTGCCAAATCGGCATGGATATAGGAGGTTATACGTCAGGATGTCCGATTCACAATTTAATTCCTGAATGGAACGACCTCGTTTACAAGGGAAGGTGGAAAGAAGCGCTTGACCGCCTTCTGAAGACAAACAACTTCCCTGAATTTACGGGGCGGGTCTGTCCGGCTCCTTGTGAGGGCTCTTGTACAGTGGCGATTTCCGACCCGGCCGTATCCATCAAAGGGATCGAACGGACGATTATTGACAAAGGATTTGAAAACGGATGGATTCAGCCGCGGATTCCGAAAAAACGGAGCGGCAAGAAAATCGCGATCGTCGGCTCAGGGCCTGCCGGTCTGGCAAGCGCCGATCAATTGAATCAAGCGGGGCACTCGGTCACTGTTTATGAGCGCAGCGACCGCCCGGGCGGCCTGTTAATGTACGGTATTCCAAGCATGAAGCTTGAAAAAAGCGTTGTCGAACGCCGCATCAAACTATTGACGCAGGAAGGCATCGACTTTGTCACCAATACGGAAATCGGCAAAGATATTACAGCCGACGAGCTAAAAGAACAGTACGATGCGGTTATCCTTTGCACAGGGGCCCAAAAACAGCGCGATCTCTTGATTGAAGGCCGGGAAGCAAAAGGTGTCCACTTTGCCATGGACTATTTAACAGGCACTATTAAAAGCATGCTCGATTCGAATTTTAAAGATAAACAGTTTATCAATACGAAAAATAAAGATGTCATCGTCATCGGCGGGGGAGACACCGGGGCAGACTGTGTGGCAACGGCCTTGCGCCAAAAAGCGCGAAGCGTCGTCCAGTTCGGCAAACATCCGAAGCTGCCCGATACAAGAACCGCCGAAAATATGTGGCCGGAACTGCCGCATGTCCATTCACTGGACTATGCTTATGAAGAGGCGCAAGCAGCATTCGGCAGCGATCCGAGACAATATTCGATCCAAACGAAAAAGCTTGTCGCAGACAAAAACGGCCATTTGAAAGAACTGCATACGATTCAAATGAAAAAAGTAAAGAATGATCAAGGAAAATTTGAGTTTCACGAAATTCCGGGAACGGAAAAAGTATGGCCTGCTCAATATGTCTTTATCGCCATCGGCTTTGAAGGAACGGAACAGCCGCTGCTTGAGCAATTCGGGGTAAATACGGTGAGAAATAAAGTTGACGCAGCATACGGGGAATATAAAACGAATGTCGATGGAGTCTTCGCAGCAGGGGATGCGAGAAGAGGACAAAGCCTGATCGTTTGGGCGATTCACGAGGGACGCGAAGTCGCCCGTGAAGTTGACAAATATTTAATGGGGAGTTCTGTACTGCCGTAAAACAAAGGGGTATTCACATCATATAAATAAAGCCTGTCCTGCGACCTTCTTTAGGTTGACAGGGCAGGCTGTTTTTTTGTTTGATTCACAGTTTTCACCTGCTGATTCGACTTGCCATATCGTTATTTGTTCGAAGTTATACAAAGGCAATGATAAAAAATTGTGTACGTACTCCATTTCATGGTATATAACATAACCTAAATTATGCAACGCAATAAAGGAGGCTATAACAGTGGAAGAAACTTATCAATATCAAGATGACTGGGCGGATGCGGATAGACAGCAGCCTTATACTTATGGCGGCTATGGCGGCTACCCCTATCCGCGGCCAAGACCGCGCCCTAGACCGAGACCGCCGTTTTATCCGTATCCATTCTTCTATCCGTTCTTTCCTTTTTATCCATACTACCCTTACTACCCGTACCCTTGGTAATGGGTAAAGCGAAGCTGTCTGGTGAAACAGACAGCTTTTTTCATTTTGATGAATTTTTCAAAACGCTTCCACGAATAATAACAGCGATATGATAAAAGCTCTATATTTCCAAAAGAGAACAAAATTGGATGTGGTATTCGTGTCGTTATTCGTCAAAAAGACCAGCAAGGAAAAGCGATATTTGATTTTCGCATTCAGTGTCATTCTTCTCTATGTCCTTCCGCTTTACATATTAAATGAAGACGCTCATATCCGCGTGCATGACAACCTGGATTCCAACATTGCATGGTATAAGGTGCTGGCGGAAAGCGGTCAACTGCTCGGCGGTGTTAAAGCCGTTATTCCGCAAATCATCAACGGACTGCCGCGGGATGCTTACGGAACGGAATGGAGCGGCATTGTCTGGCTTCATGCCCTGTTTCCCTCGATGACCGCATACGCTATAAGCCAAACGATCACGAGGGTGTTTGCCTTTGTCGGGATGTATCTGCTGCTGAAAAGCCATGTGATTCGCGATGAAAAAGCGTATTTCATCAGAATCGCGGTATCGCTTGCTTTTGCCATGACACCTTTTTGGCCTTCGGGAATGCTCAGCACGCTTGGCCATCCTTTCGCTTTATGGGCGTTTTTAAACATCAGGGCAGGAAGAGACTCATGGAAAGAATGGGCGATCCTTGCGCTTTTGCCGCTTTACTCAAGCTTTGTGCTCGGTTTCTTCTTTTTCCTGGCGGCCGTTTCGCTGATTTGGCTTTATGATTTGGTTACAAAGCGGAGCTTTAACCTTCGCTTTCTCGGAAGCATCGCTCTCATGACAGGCATTTTTCTGGCGATAGAATACCGGCTTGTTTATTCGGTTTTCGCTTCAGGCGAAACGATGCATCGGGTTGAATTTATTTCATCCAGGCATGACATCCTTCATTCGTTTCGGCTGTCATTTAAAAATTTCGTGCTCGGCCACAATCATGTCATGACCGTCCATACGGCAGTGATACTGCCTTTGATTGTGCTCACTTTCGGGCTCGTCGTTGCGAGACAACGAAAAAAGCGGCCAAGCGAAGAAAAGCTGTTCATCTTTTTATTCATTTTAAATTATGCGCTTTCTTTATGGTATGCCCTCTGGTTCAACAAGCTATGGGCGCTTCCCAAGGAAAAGATCAGTCTGCTTTCGGCATTCAATTTCGCGCGTTTTCACTTTTTGCGTCCTCTTGTGATATATGCAAGCTTTGCCGTTGCATGCTACATATTGTGGAAAATGGGGAAGCGATGGCGGCAGTTCGTCCATGCCGCGCTGGTCGCCCAGCTGCTCGTGCTTATACCGTTTCATGAAGAGCTGACTTACGGCGCATACCACCACGCCCCGACCTTTCGGGAATTTTATGCATCAGATCAGTTCAAACAGATCAAACGGTTCATCGGCCGTTCTCCCGATTCCTACCGGGTGGCGAGCATCGGCCTGCATCCCGCGATTGCGCAGTATAACGGTTTTTATACACTTGATACGTATGCCAATATTTATCCGCTGAAATACAAGTATCAATTTCGGAAAATCATCGCCAAAGAGCTTGATAAAAATCCGGTCCTGAAGCGCTATTTCGATGAGTGGGGGAGCCGCTGCTACTTGTTTGTTGACGAGCTCGGAAAACATTACGCGTTCAAAAAGAACACGAAGAAAAAAATCACGAACCTCGAATTGAACACTGAAGCGTTCAAAAAAATGGGGGGGCGCTATATTTTTTCTTCGGTTCCGATTATGAATGCAGAACAAAACAAGCTGGCGTTTTTAAAGCGGTTCAGCCACCCGCAGTCCGCTTGGAACATCTATGTATATGAAGCGAAATAAGCATCGATAAGGAGGAAGCAAATTGAATCTTCAACAGCCTTTGCTGACAATCGTCATACCCTGCTATAACGAAGAGGACGTGTTTGCCGAAACCGCAAAACAGCTGACTGCGGTATTGGATGATCTCACAGCAGACAAGCTGATCTCTGCAGAGAGCAAGCTTTTGTTTGTCGATGACGGATCGACGGACCGCACATGGCCGCTGATTGCTATGGAAAGCACAAAAAACCGCTATGTGACAGGCTTGAAGCTGGCCCGTAATTCGGGGCATCAAAAAGCTCTCTTAGCCGGACTCGATAAAGCGAAGCAAAGATCGGATTGCGTTATTTCAATCGATGCCGACCTTCAGGATGACATTTCGGCGATTCGCCGGTTTATCGAAAAATATCATGAAGGCTATGAAATCGTCTACGGAGTACGCCGCAGCCGGAAAACGGATACATGGTTTAAACGAACGACAGCCGCATGGTTCTACCGGATCATGAATAAGCTCGGCATCCAGCTGGTCGATAACCATGCCGACTTTCGGCTTTTGAATAAACGGGCGCTTGAAGAGCTCAGCCGCTATGCAGAAGCAAATGTTTTCCTGCGCGGTCTCGTGCCTTTGATCGGCCTTCGGTCGACCAAAGTTTACTATGACCGTAAAGAGCGGCTGGCTGGAGAAACGAAATACCCGCTGAAAAAAATGCTGTCTTTCGCTTTTCACGGGATTACGTCATTCAGTGTCGCTCCGATTCGTTTTTTTACCCTGATTGGCTTCTTCTTATTTTTCCTAAGCTGTATCGCAGGTATATATGCCATGATTCAAAAGCTGCTCGGCTACACGAATGCAGGCTGGGCTTCGTTGATCATTTCGATATGGTTTTTGGGCGGTTTGCAATTGATGGGGATCGGCATTATCGGCGAATATATCGGAACGATTTTCACCGAAGTGAAAAGAAGGCCGAGGTATGCGGTGGATATCGATTTGTATACGGAACGGCTCGGCCGGCGCGAACCTGAAAAACGGCCCGGAACGAAGCTCAGTTAATGACGGGCCAAACGGATTACCTAACTTTACAGTTCATTATGAATAAGGAAGGATGTACAAACTTATGGCAGAAAAACAAACCTCTGGCATGACGGTTGTCGCTATCGGGTCGATCCCATTGATCATGACGTTGGGAAATTCGATGCTGATTCCGATTTTGCCGAAGATGAAATCTGAACTTAATTTGTTGCAATTTCAAGTCAGCCTTGTCATTACCGTGTTTTCGATCACTGCAGCGCTCTTTATTCCGCTGCTGGGTTACTTGGCGGACCGCTTCTCAAGGAAAGTGGTGATTATTCCGTGCTTGTTCCTTTACGGGGCCGGCGGGATTCTTGCAGGATTTGCATCGACGACCTTTGCGAACGCCTTCCCGTGGGTGCTTTTCGGGAGAGGACTGCAGGGGCTTGGGGCAGCCGGTACAGCGCCGATCGCAATGGCGCTGACAGGAGACCTTTTTAAAGGGTCTGAAGAAAGCCGGGTGCTCGGTCTCGTTGAAGCCTCGAACGGCTTCGGAAAAGTGCTGTCTCCGATTTTAGGATCATTGATTGCATTGATCGCTTGGTTTTGGGTGTTTTTTGCATTTCCGGCTTTCTGTATTGCACCGATCATTTTGACTTGGATTTTTATCAAAGAAAAAGACAAGAAAAAAGAGCCGCCGCCTCTCGGAAAATATGTGAAAGGGCTGACAAGCGTTTTTAAACATGAGGGCAGATGGCTTTTCACCGCATATCTCGCAGGAGCCGTCTGTTTGTTTACTCTGTTTGGCATCCTCTTTTACTTATCTGATGTTTTGGAAAAAGAATTTCATACAGACGGCGTAAAGAAAGGTCTGATCTTGGCGATCCCTCTGCTTGTGATGTGTACAACATCATATATAACAGGCAGTAAAATTGGACAAAACCAGCGGCTGATGAAAAAAATGATGGTCATCGGTCTTGCTCTGATTACGATTTCCTACGGCACACTGTCTTTTTTCTCCGCGCTCATTCCTTTTATTTCGATCCTTGTCATCAGCAGCATCGGTACAGGCTTTGTTCTGCCGTGTGTCAACAGCTTCATAACCGGGGCTGTCGGAAAAGAGAGGCGCGGCTTTGTGACCTCGCTGTACGGATCGGTCAGATTTTTAGGCGTCGCGATCGGTCCGCCGATTTTCGGGAGGTTGATGGAATGGTCGAAACTCGGCATGTTTATGTCGATTGCTGGCCTGACTTTAGTCGTCGGTGTGCTGGTGCTGACGATGATTCACGTCAAAAAGGAAGACACCAAAAAAGGGGAGAAAGGGCTGCAGCCTGCTGACGCAAGATAGAAGGGGAGGTAAAAACATGCGCATAGAAAAGGTTGACACATTTCCGCTGTTCCACAAGCTTTCCTCTCCTTACGGCGATGCGAACGGATTGAAAAGCTACAGAACGTGCTACCTGATTCGGATCACGACAGCTTCAGGCCTGTCGGGATGGGGGGAATGCGCGGATTGGCTGCCTGCATTGGATGCGGGCTTTAAAAAACGGATTATTCCTTACTTAATTGGAAAAGAAGCGGGCAATCGCACGGAGCTTGTCACCGTCATCAAAAAGTGGCATCAACGGGCCGCCGCTGCTGTAAGCATGGCTTTAACGGACATCACGGCGAAAAAAGCAGGCCTTTCAGTATGTGAATTATGGGGAGGAAAACTGAGGGAGCAGATCCCGGTCTATGCGTCATTCCAATCGTATTCAGACAGGCCCGATTGGAGCCGCCATTCCCTCCGGCTCGTCGAAAAAGCCGTGCGGTCCGGATTTAAAACCGTCAAGCTGAAAGCGGGAGGCAAGGTGTTTTCCGAAGATTTGGCGCATATTCAGGCGTTCCAGGAGATGGCAGGGCAAAACACCGGACTGATCCTCGATGCAAACCAGAGTTACGACCAGGCCGCCGCACGGAAGTGGGAAACGTGGTTTTCCGCCTGGGGCAACGTGCTTTGGTTTGAAGAGCCCATGCCGTTTGACGTCCCCGCTGAATACCGGATGCTGCGTTCAGCGCTTTCTGTTCCGGTTGCCGGAGGAGAAAATGTAAAAGGCGCAAAACCGTTTTTGCCGATTTTTTTGGAGAACGCAATCGATATTGCTCAGCCCGATGTTATGCACTGTAACGGCACAGACGATTTTCAAACCGTTCTGCAACTTGCCAGGCATTTCGGAAAAAGGGTTTCTCCCCACAGCTATGACGGCGGACTTTCAAGAATGTACGCCGTTTTCGGACAAGCCTGTCTGCCGCCTTGGACCAAAATGGACGGAGAAGATATCGAACCGCTCGAATGGGATGCGATGGAGAATCCGTTCACACAACTCGTGCCCGTCAGCATAAAAAACGGCTGCATTCAAGTCCCGGACAAAATCGAAATCGATACAGAGCTCGTAGAAGCGTATGGATGGGACGGCTCGTCTTACATGTGATAGCGCCAACTCGAAAAAATGTGATATTTTTCATTTCCCCTTACATATAGTAGGAAGAGGACAAGTTTCTTTAAAGGGGATTATATCCGTATGGGAAGAAAGCTCAAAATCGTACATGCTATCGTGTTGGGCAGCGTGTTACAGGGTCTCGGCATGGCGCTGTTTTTGTTTCCGAACCATATTCCTTCAGGAGGCGCAGCCGGCATCGCTGTTTTGCTCAATTTTTGGTTTCAGGTTCCGCACGGATTAACCGTCTGGGCTGTCAACTTTTCGCTGCTTTTGACGGCCGTTAAATGGCTTGAACCCGTGACGGTCTTCGGGACGATGGGGGCGATTACCATGACGTCCGTTTCGGTGCAGATCTTCGAATCCTGCATGCCCTTCATGACGACGAACAATATCTGGCTGGATTTATTTTACGGATCCGTCCTTTTGGGGACGGGGGTTGGACTGCTATATAAATACAATATTTCGAACGGCGGTTTTGGCGCACTGGCTTTAATGATATCGATTTACCGCGGCGGAAAACCGGGAACTGCGCTGTTTATGATGAACGCATTCATCTTCCTTTTGACGGCGTCTGTCATCGCCTGGGGAATCGTTATCCAAGCTCTAATCTGCCAGTGGATTTCGACGAGGATCATCGATGCGATTTATCAGATTCGCTTCCGTCCGTTATTGATGCCTATCGCCAGTCTCCGCAATAAAAAATAGGCCGCTCTTCAAACGACCCTAATCATATAAATAAAATGTATCTGATCGAAGTCCCAGTCTCAGCGTTTCAAGCGGAATGGCATCCTGAAACGGTATATTAGCCAAATTGGCGTCAGGACCGATTTTTTCAATGAAACACGTCTGCAGCTGTTTCGTCGGCGCTTCAAAAATTAAATCCCTTGAAGCGATGCCGGAATGAAGAATCTCCTCAATAAGCTGGGACCGCATTTCTCCATCGCTTTTGCACAGCCCGCTCGTGCCGCTTTCCCTCGTTTCCGTGATCACTTTCTCGGCCCCGGCTTCAAGATCTTCGAGGATGTAATCGATCCATTCGGATGACTCCAGCTCACTGCTGAGGGCGCTGTCTTTGCTGCCGACTTCGCTGAACACGTGAAACTCTTTCGAAAAATCGGAAATAAAGCTTGCTTTATCTTTATTAGAGAGACGGACCGTTCCGTTTGATATTTCCACATAACGACATCCATATAATTTGCAGTAGCGATAGTAATCTTCAATTTTATCCTGGCTTAAAAACTTCTCAAACAATGTTCCGCCAAAAAAGAATTGAACGTCATTTTGCTTCAGACAATCGATTTTCTCAACCAAATATTTCGTAATTAAAGACGTTCCCCATCCAAATTTCACAAAATCTATATAATCTGCCGCTCCGTGAATCGTATCTTTAAAAAAGTTCAAGGGAACCCCGTTATCAATCAGGATGGTGATCCCTTTCAATCTTGGTTTAAGCTGCCTGTCGGGCAGTATCAGTTCAGAAGAAATCATTGATTACCCCTCACAATCTGCTGTATCTTTCATCCTTTTAGGTAAATGTCTGTCGGCCATTATTCAGCTGTCACAATAAGAATTCACCTTTTCCTGTTTATCGTTTCTCCCATTCATGTGTTGCCGTTCGGCAAGGAGTGATCTTCGTCCACCTCCCCATTAGGCAGCATGTTAGCCTCTCATCGCCTGGCTTGCTTCTCAACTAGGTATCTATCCATTTTGTGAAGTCAAAGTAAGTATATTCGCCGTCCTTTCATATGGTTCCTCACCAGTTCTTCACAATGAAAACTGACGTAAAAAGAAGGACCGCGACAGATTCGCGAAGCCCTTACTTCACATTAGAAAATATATCAGTATATCAAATCCGGATCTCTCACCGTCCGTTTTTATTTTTAGTGTCGCAAGACAGATGTAAGGATTGACTGATATGAATCGGTTATTTCAATTTGGCGCGCCGGGTCTTTCAGATATTCACAAAATTGCTGAAATCATAACAATTTCCAGATCACATTTCGTTTGAAAAGTGAATAATCTGCCTATATGTTCTTTCAGTTCATGTTTCGTATCAGGGGGTAAGAAAACCTTTAGGACGTATTGGGGGAAAATCGATGAACGATGTTTTAACGTATCACACATGGAATGAAAAAGCTTCTGAAGAGGTGATGGATACCTTCAGCGGCGAGATGGACGTTTTGAAATGGGCGTACAGCACATATCAAAAAATCGTTTATGCCTGCAGTTTCGGCGCGGAAGGAATCGTTTTGATCGACTTGATTTCAAAAGTTGTGAAAGAAGCGGACATCGTGTTTTTAGATACAGGACTGCATTTTCCGGAAACATATGAACTTATCAATGAAGTGAAAGATCGCTATCCGGGTCTGTCGATTCGCTTTTTAAAACCCGGCCTCTCGCTTGAAGAGCAGGAAAAACGCTATGGCAGCGAACTTTGGAAACGCCATCCGGACCATTGCTGCCGCCTTCGCAAAATCGAGCCGCTCAGAGAGCATCTGTCAGGGATGGAGGCATGGATGACCGGGCTGAGGCGGGAGCAGTCGGAAACACGGAAACATGTCCGTTATATCAACAAAGACGACAATTTTAAACTGATTAAAATCTGCCCCCTTATTCACTGGACATGGGAAGATGTCTGGACTTACATTAAGCTGAATCAGCTGACGTATCACAAACTTCATGATCAAGATTATCCGAGCATCGGCTGTGAGGTGTGTACGTCTCCCGTGGCAGACGGCGGCAATTTAAGAGCGGGAAGGTGGGCCCGTCAGGAAAAAACAGAATGCGGGCTGCATCAATTCCGGTAGGAGCTGGGTAAAAGATGACGATTACCATTTTGGCATTCATTATCGCTTTGTTTTTTGCCATGAACATAGGAGCGAGCGGAGCAGCAGCTTCAATGGGAATAGCGTATGGCGCAGGCGCCGTCCGGAAAAGGCAGGCGGCCTTGTGGATCAGCGGAATCGGTGTATTTCTAGGCGCCATGATAGGCGGAGGAGAGGTTGTGAAAACAATCGGTTCAGGCATTATCCCCGCGTCTATTCTCAATGTGCATATTGTCGTGATTATCCTCGGAGCATCTGCGATTTCGCTGTTTATTGCAAACATCGCGGGGATTCCCCTTTCAACCAGCGAGGTGACGGTCGGCTCGATTGTCGGGGTCGGCGTCGCGTTTCAAGCGGTATTTACCGATAAGCTGTTGGTGATCGTCATGTATTGGCTGATCATTCCGATTGCCGCTTTTTTTCTCGCTTTTTTCATTGGACAAATGCTGAAAAAAGCCGAGAAGAGGCTGCGGTGGCTCAAACAGCAAAAATGGGCGCGGCTGCTCACCGCACTAGTGATTTTAACCGGGTTTTTAGAAGCCTTTTCGGCGGGAATGAACAATGTCGCCAATTCCGTCGGACCTCTCGTTGGAGCAGGCCTCTTGTCAGTCAGCAGCGGAACGTTTCTTGGGGGGCTGTTCGTAGCTATCGGAGCCATTTGCCTTGGAAGCAGAGTCATTGAGACGAATGGAAAAAAAATCACCGAGTTTTCGCTTTTGCAAGGGTCATGTGTTTCCGGACTCGGTGCGTCCCTGGTCATCGGCGCTTCGCTATTCGGCATTCCCGTGCCGCAAACCCAGATTACGACTTGCAGCATCATCGGGATTGGCCTTTCTGAAAAGGGAAGGGCAATTTTTCGTAAAAGCGTGATTTTGAAGTTAATGAAAGTATGGGTTGTTTCACCGGTTTTTTCACTTGTCATTTCGTATAGTCTCGTGAAAATCTTTCTCGATTTTGATTTATATTCAGTGGCAGTTGTTTTATGTGTTTTTCTTGCCACTCTTGGATCTGTAAGCCTTATGAAACATGCCAGGCAGAAACAATCAGATGTCCGAAGAAACAGGGATCATATAAAGTCGATCGTTGGAGGAAGAGGGCGTAAAAGAGAGCCTGCCGCATGGAGGGACTTTAGTTAACCGGGCCGCCTGTTTAGGATGATCGGGACTAAGCGTTCCCGAACTGCCCGGAATCAGCCGGATTGAAAAAAGGCGGCCGTTCAGCTTGATCTGGTTGATCCAAGAAGAGTTTGGCACGACGCCGCTATTTTTTGAAGAATACAATGGATGGGCAGAAGGCGCGGCGCAGCAGATGATCCTATTTCTCAGGAAAAGTATTCCTCTGGTTTAAACTGCATCCCGATTGTTAACAATGAAGAGAGAGATTCGGGAGGGAACCTTGATGGAATATGTACACTTGGTAGTCGAACTGACGATAGGGTTTGCAGCTTTATTTCTGATGACGAAAATTCTGGGAAAAACCCAATTTGCCCAAATTACGCCGTTTGATTTTATTTCCGCTTTAATATTGGGGGAGATGGTTGGAAACGCGATTTTCGATCAGGATGTCACCATCTGGAAAGTCCTTTTCGCCATCCTCGTTTGGGCCATTCTAATCTATTCAATAGAAGTATTATCACAAAAAGTGCAAAACATCAGAGGTTTTCTCGAGGGCAGGCCAAGCATTGTGATCAATAAAGGAAAAATCGATTACAGCGCCCTCAAAAAAAATAAATTGGACCTGAACCAGCTGCAGACATTGGCACGTGAAAAAGGCTGTTTTTCCTTAAACGAGATCCAATATGCCATCCTTGAAACAGACGGTTCGATCAGCGTCCTCCCAAAACATAAATACGGGATGCCGACAAAAGAAGACTTAAACATCCCTTACAAACCGGTTCAGCTCCCGGTGCCGGTAATCCTCGACGGCGAGCTTGAAAAGAACAATCTGCATGAAGCCGGCTTTGATGAGCTTTGGCTGCAAAATCAATTATCAAGTCAAGGCATTACACAGTATCAAGAGGTGCTTTATGCGGAATGGCGCGGCGATGAAGGGCAGCTTTACGTTACAACATATTGATATTGGCAAGCGCGGGTTCGACAAGCTTCGAGCCCGCCCTTTTCTATTTGCGCTCACACGGCTAAAGGATCATACTTTTTTACCGGTCCGAAAGGCTGTCAATCTCTAAAAAATTCCGTTAAATCATTCAAACGGCCTTCAAATGGAGGAAAGACAAACGACAAAAAGTGCAATTGAAGCTGAAAAATCTGCTTTCAGCCTTCTTTTTTCTTCAAAAATCTCCATTTTTCACATGACCTGCGCCGTCCAATCAAAACACGCAAACTTGACATAAATATCTAAAGTGTTAATATACTAACCGTGTTCGAAAAATACGAACAGAAATGCGAACAAAGGGAGATGTTAAAGATCTTTAATCAAAAAAACGTAGCTTTTATAGGGGCAGGATCAATGGCAGAGGGAATGATCTCAGGCATCGTTCAATCCAAAAAACTGCCTGCTTCGCAAATCTATGTTACAAACCACACGAACCACCGGCGTTTAGAAGAACTCCAGCAGAAATATGGAATACGAGGCGTCAGAAAAGAAGAACTTGACTATCAGAACATCGATTGCTTCATCTTGGCGATGAAGCCGAAAGATGCAGAGAGTGCTCTTATTTCAATGAAACCGCATATTCAACCCCATCAGCTTATCGTGTCAGTTTTAGCTGGCATATCAATTTCATTTATTGAAAACGAGCTGCACGACATGCAGCCTGTCATCCGAATCATGCCTAACACCTCAAGTGCAATCGGCGCATCTGCAACCGCCATGGCCGAAGGCAGCCATGTAACAGCCGATCTGTCAAAAACCGCGAAACAACTGCTTCAATGCATGGGAGAAGTCTATTCCATCGAAGAAAGCAAAATGGACATTTTCACCGGCATTGCCGGCAGCGGGCCTGCTTACTTTTATTATTTAATGGAGCACATCGAAAAAGCGGGAGCCGAGGCTGGATTAAGCCAAAAACTAACGAGGGAAATCGGCGCGCAGACATTGTTAGGCGCCGCCAAAATGCTGTTGGAAAGCTCTGAAGATACAGCTGTTCTCAAAGACAACATCACTTCCCCTAACGGTACGACTGCCGCCGGTTTAAAGGCCTTGGAGGAAAGCGGCGGAGGCGAAGCGATCGAACAGGCGGTCAAACAAGCCGCAAAACGATCCAAAACCATCAGTCTCGAACTTGAACAATTAGTCGCAGCAAAGTAAGCACCCGTAACGAAGAAAAATACTACAGGAGTGATAAAATGACCTCTAATCAACAGAGGGTAGTTGTCAAAGTGGGAAGCAGTTCTTTAACAAGTCTTCACGGCGAAATCAGCAGCAAAAAGCTCGAAAAGCTCGTTGAGCAGATCGTCCGCCTCAAAGATGAAGGGCACGAAGTCCTCCTCGTTTCCTCTGGCGCTGTGGCGGCCGGATACCGGAAACTTGGCTTCATCAACAGGCCGGATACATTGCCTGAAAAACAAGCATCAGCATCTGTCGGCCAGGGCTTACTAATCGAAGCGTATTCCAAGCTCTTTTTATCCCATGGCTATATCGCTTCACAAATATTAATCACAAAAAGCGATTTTTCAGATGAAAAACGGTACAACAATGTGAGAAATACGATGAATGTGCTGCTGAAACGCGGCATTATTCCGATCATCAACGAAAATGACACAGTTACCGTCAACCGGCTCAAATTCGGAGACAATGACACGCTTTCTGCTAAAGTGGCGGGTCTGATCGACGCCGACCTGCTGACCATCCTCTCTGATATAGACGGCCTTTATGACGCGAATCCGCGAAAAACGCCTGACGCCGCACTCGTCCGGGAAGTAAATGAAATCACGCCGGAGATAGAAGCTTCAGCAGGGGATGCCGGAAGCGAAGTCGGAACAGGCGGCATGAAGTCCAAACTGGACGCTTTTAAAATGACAATGGCTTCAGGCATTAAAGGATTTTTAGGGCGTGCAGACACCTCCGGTCTGTTGCAAGAAGCAATCAGCGGGACTGCGAGGGGAACGTATTTTATTCCGAATGACGATTCACACACGCTCAACCATAAAAAGCAATGGATAGCATTTAACTCTGGACCTGAAGGAGACATCATCGTCCACAACGAAAGCAAAGAGTTTATTATCGACCGTAAAAAAAGCCTGTATCCTTCTAGTATTTACGAAATTAACGGCCGTTTCAGCAACGGTTCCGTCGTTCGAATCCTTGATCAGGAAGGAGAGGAAATCGGCCTCGGCGTCGTCAACTTTTCCTCATCCCAGCTTCGTAAATGGAAGAAGGATACGAATCAGGAAACAGCCGCTTCCTCACAGGCTGTCGTTGACAGAGAAGCGTTTGTCTGTCATTTAGAGCTATCTGTTCCGCTTTAAAAAACAAATCAAAGGAGGAATTGACATGACTGCGACGAGCGAGAGCATCAAAGCACAAATCGAAGAAAAAGCGATAAAGGCAAAAACGGCCGCAAAATCTTTGCGGCTGACAACTGAACAAGACAAGAATGAGGCGCTTGAAGCACTGGCCGAACACCTGAAACAAAACATGAGCTATATTCTCACTGAAAATGCCAAAGATATTGAAGCGGGACGAAAAAAAGGCTATGATGCAGCCTACATCGACCGCCTGTCGCTCAATGAAGACAGAGTTCTGGATTTTGCCGATGGACTGCTGGAAGTCGCGGAACTGGATGATCCGGTCGGAGAAACGCTATCAAGCTGGACGCTCGACAACGGGCTGAAGGCGGAAAAAGTCAGCGTTCCTCTAGGCGTCATCGGCATGATCTATGAAGCGCGTCCGAACGTGACTGTCGATGCGACCGGGCTCGCTCTAAAATCGGGCAATGCGATCGTTTTGAAAGGCGGCTCTTCCGCCATTCATTCAAATACAGCGATCGTATCGGTCATGCATCAAGCGCTGGAAACGACAGGCATTCCCCGCGATGCCGTCCAATTTATCGAAAGCACGGATCGAAGCGCTACGAAGCAGCTCTTCAAGATGAAAGAGCATATCGATGTACTCATCCCCCGGGGAGGCGGCGCCCTCATTCAGGAAGTCGTTGAGAACGCAACCGTTCCCGTTCTTGAGACGGGAGTCGGAAATTGCCACATCTATATCGACCGGGAAGCAGATCCTGAAAAAGCGATCAATATCATGATCAATGCGAAAACAGACCGCCCCGCCGTCTGCAATGCGCTTGAAACGCTGATCGTTCACGAAAAATGGCTTGAGGAAAACAGCGCAGCGCTTAGCAATGCTTTAAACGAACACGGTATTCAAGTTCACGGGGACGAACAGGCGGTTCAATGGATTCCAGGCGCGATACCAGCGGGGGAAGCCGATTGGCAGAACGAATATTTAAGCCTTGATCTCGCGGTTAAAGTCGCAGGAAGTCTTGAAGAAGCCTGCGATCATATCGAAACATACGGAACAAAACATTCAGAAGCGATTATCACCGAAAATCCGAAAACAGCCAAGGCTTTTCTGAATACCGTTGATGCGGCAGCACTTTATCACAATGCTTCAACCCGGTTCACCGACGGCGGCGCACTCGGCTTCGGCGCGGAAATCGGGATTTCTACACAGAAGCTTCACGCCCGCGGACCTATGGGTCTGAAAGAATTGACCACATGCAAATATATCATGAGAGGCGACGGCCATATCAGAGGATAAATAAAAAAGCCTGCATTGAAACTGCACCTGAATTGTCACCTGACAATCTTGAGGTGCAGTTTTTTTCTTCCGGCTGCATCCGCCGTATCACGGGAAAACATACAGGCGCAGTGGTATTTCTTCAAGCATCCTTTCTTTACATCCTTTTAATCAAATTACATAATGATCTATGATATAGAATTCAGAAGGAGAGTGTACATTATGCAACCCCCAACCGGAAAAACCTGTGTTCCGACCGGCGTGGAACTTAATAACACCGGTTTTGGATATACATTATCATTGATAAGCGGCAAATATAAAATAATCATTCTATATTGGCTGTCTGAACGCGAAGTTATGCGGCATAATGAGCTGAAGCGAAACATCGGCACCATTTCCTTCAAAACGCTGAGCATTATGTTAAAAGAACTGGAGGCAGACGGCCTTATTATACGCAAGGAATTTCCCCAAATTCCCCCAAAGGTGGAGTATTCATTATCTGAACGCGGACGTTCCCTCTTACCTTTGTTCAATATGATGTGTGAGTGGGGAGAGAAAAACAGGCTGGGCTGACAGCCTGTTTCAACCGGAATGATTTCCGGTAAAACTTAAAGATTGTCAATAAAACGCAAATAATCCCGGGCGCTTATCTCCAATTCTCCTGCTCCCGGCCCGGTCGCTTCTTCCTCATTTCCGCCGGGCTCATTTTCCTTGCCGTAAAACGCAAAAAATGAACGATAGTCTGCATGACAATATCGGAATGTCGTTTCAAATGGAACTAATATTTGTTCAAGCGTATAGCGGTACCTTCCGTTTTCACAATAATCTTCTTCTTTAATTCCGGCGGATACACCTAATGCCACTTTACGATTGTTTAATCGATCACCTCCATTTGAACCATAAGCCCATCCGTAAGCCAATACATCATCAAGCCATTTTTTAAGAACAGGCGGACAGTTAAACCAATAGATAGGGAATTGAAAAACAAGATTGCCATGCGCTTCCACCAATTTTTGTTCTTTTTCCGCGTCAATGCTTCCATCCGGATAAACGTCGGACAATTCGTGAACCGTATACCTTTCCGGATATTTTTTGAGCTCCTCTACCCAGCACTTATTGATAACTGATGTTTCTAAACTTGGATGTGCAACGATAACCAGCGTTTTCAAATATTTTCCTCCTCCAGCATGTTTTCATCTTGAGTATAAAGTTCACACTGCGAATTTGTAAGTATGCACTTTTAGTTCAGGTACTTACGTAAAGGTAAGTATCAGTTGGTCATCAAAGGGTGCGATTTTGCATGTCCAAAATCCTCTGGCATGAAAAATGCACTTTTTTAATATAATGTTACAAAGCTCTGCTGCCTAAGGAATTTGACGATCCAAAAAGGGGGTCACTTTATGAATTTTGAACTAACAAGAGAACAGCAAATGGTTCGCGAGCTCGCCAGAGATTTTGCGAAACAGGAAATTGCACCGCATGCCGAACATGTTGACAGGACGGGAGAATTTCCGGTTGAGACATTTAAAAAAATGGGGGAGCTCGGCCTCTTGGGGATTCCGTTTCCGGAAAGCTACGGCGGGTCAGGCGGGGATACGATTTCCTATGCGCTTAGCGTCGAAGAAATCGGCAAAGCGTGCGGGAGCACCGGTCTAAGCTATGCTGCGGCTGTATCGCTCGGGGCTGCACCGATTTATTATTTCGGCACCGAAGAACAAAAACAAGAATATCTCGTGCCGCTTGCGACGGGCCGGGCGCTCGGAGCATTCGGGCTGACCGAACCGAATGCGGGATCAGATGCAGGCGGCACCCGGACAAAAGCCCGCTCGGAAGGGGACAGCTATGTGATCAGCGGTGAGAAATGCTGGATCACCAATGCCGGATATGCCCGGACCGTCATCGTCACCGCCGTCACCGGAAAAGATGACAACGGAAAAAACATCATCTCCGCCATCATCGTTCCGACAGATTCGGAAGGCTTCACCATTAATAGCGAATATGACAAAATGGGTGTCCGTGGCTCCAATACATCACAGCTCATCTTGGACAATGTCCGCGTTCCAAAACAAAATCTGTTGGGAAGCCCGGAAAAAGGGTTTAAACAATTTCTCAATACACTTGACGGGGGCAGAATTTCGATCGCCGCGCTGGCCGTCGGTATCGCTCAAGGCGCATTTGAGGCCGCGCTCGCATACGCACACGAACGAAAACAATTCGGCCGGCCAATCTCCTATTTCCAGGCGATTCAGTTCAAGCTTGCCGACATGGCTATGGAAATTGAGCTTGCCCGCAATATGGTGCTGAAGGCCGCCTGGCTGAAAGATCAAGGCCGGCCGTTTACAAAGGAAGCGGCTTTCGCCAAGCTTTATGCCTCAGAGATGGCATTCAGGACATGCAATCAGTCCATTCAAATACACGGAGGATACGGGTATATGAAAGAGTACGGAGTCGAGCGGATGCTGCGGGATGCAAAATTAATGGAAATCGGTGAAGGAACTTCAGAAATTCAACGGCTCGTCATCGCAAGGCAGCTCGGCATAGGCAAACAAGCGTCAAATTGAAAACGCTTTCTGACCAGAAGGGAGGGACAACGTTGGCAGAGCTGCTCCATTTGACTATCGGAAAATTGTTGGAGAAAACCGCGGCAAACGCACCTGATCATGAGGCTGTCGTCTATCCGGACCGCCGCCTCCGTTATACGTACCGGCAATTTGACCAGTTGTGCAGAAAAGTCGCAAGAGGACTGATGGCGCTCGGTATTGAAAAAGGTGAACATGTCGCAATTTGGGCTTCCAATACTCCGGAATGGCTCACCGCCCAGTTTGCCTCGGCAAAAACGGGCGCGGTGCTTGTCACAGTCAACACGAACTATCAATTATCAGAGCTTGAGTATGTGCTGAAACAGTCAGATGCCACAACTCTCATTTTAATGGAATCATACCGGGGCACTTCTTACATTGATATCCTTTACAAACTGATTCCTGAATTGAAGGAGTCGGAACCGGGCAAGCTCGCATCTGAAAGACTGCCTTTCTTAAAAAATATTATTTTGATGGGAGATAAAAGGCATCCCGGCATGTACCTTTGGGATGACATATTAAAGCTCTCCGGGTCGGTAAGCGAAAAAGCGCTTGATCACAGGATGGAACGACTCAAAGAGCATGATGTCATCAATATGCAATATACATCAGGTACGACAGGCTTTCCGAAAGGCGTAATGCTCACTCATTCCAATTTGGCAAACAACGCGGCAAATATTGCGGAATGCATGAATTTATCGAGAAAAGACAGAATGTGCATCCCCGTACCCTTTTTTCACTGCTTTGGATGCGTGCTGGGGACTCTCGCTTGCGTCACCGCCGGCGCAACGATGGTGCCGGTGCAAGAATTCAATCCAAAAGAAGTGCTTTTCGCCGTTGAAACGGAAAAATGCACGGCGCTTCACGGTGTACCGACCATGTTCATTGCCGAACTGAATGATCAAGATTTTGCATCATATGACTTGTCTTCTTTAAGAACGGGTATCATGGCCGGTTCAAACTGTCCGATTGAAGTTATGAAAAAAGTGATCGATAACATGGGGATGTCTGAAATAACGATTGCATACGGACAGACGGAAGCATCACCGGTCATTACCCAGACGAGGGTCAACGATTCGCTCAAAAGAAGGGTCGAAACCGTAGGGCGCGCCTTGCCGAACGTTGAAGTCAAAATAACTGAACCGGGCACAAACCAGGAGGTTGCAAGAGGCGTTCAAGGCGAGCTGTGCACACGCGGCTACCATGTCATGAAAGGCTATTACAAAAATTCTGAGGACACGGCAGCGGTGATCGATGAGGACGGATTTTTGCATACAGGTGATTTAGCCGTAATGGATGAAGAAGGCTACTGCCGGATTACCGGGAGATTAAAAGACATGATCATCCGAGGCGGAGAAAACATATACCCGAGGGAAATAGAAGAGTTTTTATACAAGCATCCCAACATTCTCGACGTCCAAATTGTCGGAGTGCCTGACGAAACATTCGGTGAAGAGGTGTCGGCCTGGATCAAACTGAAAAGCGGAGCATCCATGACAGCTGACGAATTAAAAGAATACTGCAAAGGTAAAATCGCCCGTTATAAGATTCCGCGCTATATCGCATTTGTCGAAGAGTTCCCGATGACGGCATCAGGAAAAGTGCAGAAATTCAAATTAAGGGAGCAGGCGCTTGAGCATTTTCAATTGTAATTTTCTCTTGCAAGTGCGACGAACTAAAATGAGGGACTCTTTTGTTTAACGGATCATCCGCACATGTAAACGGCTGCCGTGTAGCCTAAAGCTTTTAAAAGTGAAGCAAAACTGTATCTTGATTGGTTAAGGTACAGTTTTTTTATGAGGTTTTTTAAAAACACGTGAGACGATATTTTTCACAAATAAACAATGACAATTTATTTCCATTTCGCTCAGAGTGCGTTGAATTTCAGCACTGTTTTTTGAATAAAATGGTATAAAAATCCTGATATTCCCTCCATTTATTCATTCTATTTTGAGCTTTTCATATGTGATGAGCAGTAAAGACAAGAATTTTGCAGATGAGATCAAATAACCATTTTCTAAAAAATTATTGAATTTATTGTAAACATTGTTGTATTTTATCGAATTTGTATTACAATGATTCTCATACGTCTAATTTATCCATATATTGTCATATAACCTGTAATTATTTTACTTTTTTTATTCTCTTATATTTGAAATGGAGGGGTTCCATTGAACACAACCTACACTTTGACCCATGCTCAAAGGAGAGTATGGTTTACCGAGCTGCTCGATCCGGGAACAAGTATCTGCAATCTTGCAGCCTGTGTCAAATTCAGGGGCGCTATCGACCTTGATGTGCTGCGGCGGGCTTTGGACTTTTCAGTTTCCCGGCATGATTCACTTCATTTTCAGCTGACAGAAGGGAAAGGGGAAGAGCCTGATCTTTATCTTGCTGAACATCGCCCGCTTTCCATAGAGACAATTGATTTGACAAAGGCCGGCAAGTCCGAACGGAATAAGTGGATTGACGATCAGACTTCGATTCCGTTTAAGCTGTTTCATTCACCGCTTTATCAATTTACCCTGCTGGCGATTTCGAGCGAAGAAGTTTGGCTCTATGCAAAATTCCACCATATCATAATGGACGGTATTTCTCTTAATCTGCTAGGCAATCAGCTGATTGAGATGTATCAAAAAATGATTCGGAATGAACCCTTACCTCAACATCATGAACCTTCCTATCTCACCTATATCGAAAAAGAGAAGCAATACTTGCAATCTCCCCGGTTGGAAAAAGACCGCTTATTTTGGACAAACACTTACCACACCATTCCAGAACATTTCCCACTTACAGAAAAAGCCTTGCCTCAACAACAAAGCACCGCCGCTATAAGAGAAACCCTGACTCTTTCACATCCTTTGGCAGAATCAATCCGACACTTTTGCGAAAAGCATCAAATCAGCATTCTTTCTCTGTTTATGGCTTCGTTTTACATATGCATCAGCAGGCTGACATCCAGCAAGGATATTGTGATTGGAACCTATTACGGAAACCGCGCCTCAGGCTGGAAAAAGACATGCTCGGTATGTTTGTGAGCACACTGCCAATCAGAATGGAAGTTGATCCTGATTGTGATGTTCTTTCCTTTGTCACAAGCATCGGAAAAGAACAGCTGTCAGTCATGCGTCATCAAAAATATCCCTACAATCTGCTAATGAACGAATTAAGGCATCAGCATGGTGATCTGGCAAAATTTAATCATCACGTCCATACAGTATCAGCCGCTTCAATGGCAACAAGCGGATGGCTTTGAATATGAAACGGCCATGTACTTCAGCGGGCGCACTGCAAATCAGCTGTCTGTTTCAATTAAAGAGCGCCTTGATACCGGTATCATACAGTTAAATTTTGATTATCAAACCGCTATGTTTACTGAACATGACATCAAACGGATTCAATCCCATCTTTTAACCGTTTTGGAGAAGGCGCTTGAGAAGCCGGATCAGCCGATTAAAAACATCGATATGGTAGAGTCCAACGAAAAGGAACGGATTTTGTCTGTTTTTAACGAAACAGATTCCGTCAAACCTTTAGCGCCGACGCTGCATGGTTTTTTCACCCGCCGCGCGGCTCTGTCGCCGAACATGCCGGCGCTTCGTTTTTCCGGCGGTATCTTAACGTACCGAGAGCTTGATCAGTATACCAATCAACTCGCTGTCCGGTTGAGGAAAAAAGGCGTGGCCAAAGAAAGTGTCGTCGGCGTGCTCGCCGACCGTTCACCGGAGATGGTGATCGCGGTGCTGGCTGTTTTGAAAGCCGGCGGCGCTTACGTGCCGCTTGATCCAGACTATCCTGAAGAACGGCTCAGATATATGCTCGCTGACAGCGGCGCCCAGCTTCTCGTCACAGGGCCGGGTTTGTCCGTCTCCGGATTTTCCGGGGAAACGCTTGAAGTCAACCTGTCGTCGTTTCAAGCGGAGACAGCGGAGACCGAACCGGTTTGCGTTCATACGGATGGCGGCTCACTCGCCTATGTCATCTATACATCCGGTTCAACCGGGACACCGAAGGGCGTCGCGGTTGAGCACCGACAGGCTGACGCCTTTTTGTCCGGGATGCAGCGCCAGTTCCCATTAACTGAAGATGATGTCATCGTGCTGAAGTCATCGTTTTCATTTGATGCTTCGATCTGGCAATTGTTTTGGTGGATGATTCCCGGCGCCTCCATGTATTTGCTTCCGCCGGGCTGGGAAAAGGATCCCGCTTTGATGACAGAAGCTTTCGTCAATGAAGGGGTGACAACGGCACATTTTATCCCGGCGATGGCCAACTGCTTTTTAGACCAGGTCGAGATGGAAACAGAGGAGAGAAGGACAAGCCTTGCGAAAACCTTGAAACGCGTATTCGCCGGAGGTGAAGCGCTCACTCCCCAGACAGCCGCCCGGTTTGCCCGGTCTTTGCCGGAAACTGCGGTCATTCACGGGTACGGGCCGACAGAAGCTACAGTGGATGCCGCATTTTTTCGGTACGACCACGAAAAAGACAGGGACCGGATGCGGCTTCCGATCGGAAAACCTGTACCGGGAGCCCGACTTTATATTTTGGACAGTGAGAAAGCCGTCCAGCCCATAGGAGTGGCCGGAGAACTGTATATCGCAGGCGCGGGTGTCGCGAGGGGCTACTTGAATCGGCCGGAACTGACAGAAGAACGGTTTCTTGATGACCCCTTTTATCGAGGGGAACGCATGTATCAAACGGGCGATCTGGCGAGATGGCTCCCGGACGGCACCGTTGAATGGCTAGGCCGCATGGACGGCCAAGTGAAAATCCGCGGCTACCGAATCGAACCGGGAGAAGTCGAAGCGGCGCTTCGCCAGATCGACGGCGTACGGGAAGCGGCGGTTGTCGCCCGGACTGAAGGGGGGGAGACCGAGCTTTACGCCTATATTGAAGGTCAGGATCAACAGACCGTAAGGACAGAACTGACCAAACGCCTGCCGGCCTACATGATGCCTTCGTCCTTCATCGAGATGCGTGAGTGGCCTGTTACACCGAGCGGAAAGCTTGACCGCAAGGCGCTGCCCGCACCTCTTGAAGCGGCTGAGCGCAGCGCTTACACCGCGCCGCGAACCATCACGGAAATGAAGCTCGCCAAGCTTTGGGAAGAGGTGCTGAAATACGGCCCTGTCGGCACTGACGATCACTTTTTCGAACGGGGCGGCCACTCGCTGAAGGCAACTGCACTCGTCTCCCGCATTGCCAAAGCGTTTGGCGTGCAGGTGCCGCTGAAGGAGATTTTCGCCAAGCCGACATTGAAAGAGTTCGCAGCCGTGATTCAGGAATTGGATGAAAGCTCTTATGCAGCGATTGAACCGGCGGAAAAACAAGACACCTACCCGGTGTCCTCAGCGCAAAAGCGGATGTATGTGCTCCAGCAGCTTGACGAAGACAGCACAGGCTACAATATGCCGGCAGCGCTCGAGTTGACAGGACCGCTCGACCGCGCCCGGCTTGATGAGGTTTTCAGGCAGCTGAACCGCCGCCACGAATCGCTCAGGACGTCGTTTGAAACCGGGGCAGACGGCGAGCCTGTCCAGTGCATCCATGACAAAGTTCCATTCCAGCTGACAGAGGAGGCATCAACAGAACACTTTGTCCGTCCGTTCCAGCTCCAAGAAGCGCCGCTTTTCCGTGCCGCTCTTGTGCAGGAGGCGGAGGAGCGCCACTTGTTATTGGTGGACATGCATCACATTATTTCCGACGGGGTGTCTGTGAACACGCTCATCCGCGAGTTTTGTGAGCTGTATGCAAACCGGACTCTTGCCCCGCTGCGGATTCAATATAAAGACTATGCCGTCTGGCAGCGGTCTGGCTGAAGCGTCTTGACGGAGAGCTGCCGGTGCTTGAGCTTCCGACGGACAACGCCCGCCCGGCGGTGCGCCGCTTTGGCGGGGAACATGTGTCTTTTTCACTTGATGAGGACACTTCAGCCGGCCTTTACAAGATCGCCCGCGACAACGGCTGCACCCTGTATATGGTTCTTCTCGCCGCATACAGCACGCTTCTTGCCCGGCTCAGCGGACAGGAGGATATCATCATCGGTTCGCCGATCGCCGGAAGGCCGCACAAAGACTTAGAGCCTGTTATCGGCATGTTTGTCAACACATTGGCGATCAGAACGCAGCCGGCCGAAAACAAATATTTCAGCGATTTCTTAAGAGAGGTCCGCGAAACGGCGCTTGAGGCGTACGAACATCAGGATTATCCGTTTGAAGAGCTTGTCGACCGACTCGATGTCGTCCGTGATATGAGCCGCAATCCGCTGTTTGACGTTATGCTTGTCGTACAAAATATGGATCGCCAAGAACTTTTCCTGAATGGACTGCATATTCAGCCTGCCGATATGCCTCAGACTGGGGCGAAGTTTGATCTGACGCTGCAAGTTTCAGAAGGGGATGAACGCATACATTTTCGGTTTGAATATGCATCATCTTTATTTAAACAAGATACGATTGAACGCTGGGCATCACATTTCACGACAATGCTTGAGCACATTGTCCATGCGCCGCAGACAGCATTACATGACATCAGCATGCTGACAGCTAAAGAACAAAAGCTGCTGAAGACAAACTTCAACAGAATGCCGGAACAACACCGCCCTAACATAACCGTTCACGAATTATTTGCCCGCCAGGCGGAAAAATCGCCAAGTGCAACTGCACTCATCACTCGGGAAGGTGTGCTCACTTATCAAGAATTAGACGAATGGTCCAACAAAATAGCGAGAACATTGCAAAATCAAGGGATTGGTCCGGATCTCACTGTAGGTATTATGATTCCTAAATCAACAGGCTTGATCGCAGCGGTTCTCGGAACCTGGAAAGCGGGGGGCGCCTATGTCCCAATTGATCTTGAATATCCGGATGAGCGTAAACAATATGTATTAGCCGACAGCGGAGCAAAACTGCTGATCACCGATAAAACGGCAATTCATCAAGTACCTAATCGTTTTAAAGGCGAAGTGCTTCTGATTTAAGATGTACAGGAACAGGACACCTCACCTATTCTAACTGCTTCCGGGCCGGATCATTTGGCATATATCATATATACATCAGGTACGACGGGCAAGCCAAAAGGCGTCATGGTGGAACACAGAGGAGTCGCTTATACAGTTCAGTGGCGCAGTGCTTTTTATGAATTTCATGATCATGATATCGTACTTCAGCTTTCCTCATTTTCTTTTGACGCATTTGTAACAAGTATGTTTGCACCGCTTATATCAGGAGTGCAAACCGTTATCCCGGCTGAGGAAGAAGCGAAAGACATTCTCGCTATTAAACAATATCTGGCCGATTACGGCATTACGCATATGAATCTCGTTCCGATTCTATACCGGACACTGCTTGACGTATTGCAGCCGGAAGATGGACAAACACTGCGACTTGTCACATTAGGAGGCGAAGCGATTGAACCGAATTTGCTGGAGCGCAGTTTCTTGCTCCGCCCTGACATAGAGATTTCCAATGAATACGGACCGACAGAAAGCAGCATCACGGCCACTGCGGCCAGAAGATTAAAACGTCAGGAAAACGTCACGATCGGACGGCCGATCGGTTATACAAATGTTTATATTTTAAAAGGAGATCACTTGCAGCCTATCGGTGTCACCGGAGAACTTTGCATTACAGGACCGGGACTTGCAAGAGGATATATCAATCTTCCTGAGCAAACGACAAAAGCCTTCGTTCAAGATCCGTTTCATCCGGATCAGCGCATGTATCGGACGGGGGATTTGGCGAAATGGCTGCCGGACGGCACATTGCAGTATGTCGGCAGGATGGATGAACAAGTCAAAATCAGAGGCCACCGGATAGAGATTAAAGAAGTTGAAGCGGCACTCTCCGGCCTTGCCGTAGTAAAAGAAGCGGCAGTGGTGGATTCTGTTACCGCAGCAGGTCATAAGGAACTGTGCGCTTATATCGTTGTTGAAGACGGCGCAGATTGCGGCATAGTGCGCAAAGCTTTGGCCAAAAAAGTGCCGTCTTACATGGTACCGGCGTTTTTCCAAACGCTTGATGCATTGCCTACCATGCCAAACGGGAAGCTGAATAAGCCTGCACTTGCAAAGATCCCGCCCAAGGGAGAGACTAGGCAAACATTTACGGCTCCGGCCAATGATATTGAAAAAGAATTGGCTGCCATCTGGCGCGGGGTGCTCGGTGTGGACAAGATCGGAACTGATGAATCATTTTTTGAGCTTGGCGGGGATTCCATTAAGGCATTGCAAGTCTCTGCGAGATTGCATCAATCAGGAAAGCAATTGGCCGTAAAAGATATCTTCAGCCATCCGACAATCCAAGAATTGGCGCCATATGTCCGTTTATCACAACAACCGATCAGCCAAGCATCTGTAGAAGGCGAGATTACATGGTCACCGGTGCAAAAATGGTTCCTGTCTCAAGATATAAAAGAAGCCCACCATTTTAATCAGTCGGTTATGCTGCATCGGTCAAATCCGTTAGATGAAGATGCATTGAAGAAAACGCTAAAAGCGATAACCGTCCATCACGATGCACTCAGGCTAATATGCGCCAAAGATGAACAAGGGAACTTGCGCCTTTACAATCGTCCAGCGAACATCGGGGAGGACCAGCTTTACAACCTGCGACTCTTCAATCTGACCGGCGAGCCAAAAGATCATGAACACATCATCAAACACCAAGTTCGCAAGCTGCAAAAAGCAATGGACTTGGAAAACGGGCCGCTGGTGCAAGCCGGGCTTTTCCGCTCAAGTGAAGGAGATGACTTGTTTCTTGCTATCCATCACTTGGCCGTCGACGGCATATCATGGCGGATTATCCTGGAAGACTTGGCATCCGGCTATGAGCAGGCGATTCGCGGAGATGACATAGCACTCCCGCCAAAAACCGCATCATTCCAGACATATACCGAGCAATTAGCCAAGTATGCAGAAAGCCGGCGGTTATTACAGCAAGCAGACTATTGGCGCACCATCGAACAACATGAAACAGTTGCACTGCCAAAAGAGCAGACACATATCGGCAAATCCGCTTTGAAAAAACGTAACACCGTATCATTTACTTTAGCTCAACAAGAAACAGACGCGATCCTAAAAGATGTGCACAATGCTTACAATACGGATACCCAAGACCTGCTATTGGCGTCAGCGGTACTCGCTATATGGCAATGGGTGCCGCAAAAGGCGCTAAAAATCGCGCTTGAAGGGCACGGCCGTCAATCTGAGGCGGCAGATCACGATATCAGCCGAACCGTAGGATGGTTTACTTCCATATATCCAGTATTGCTTCAACTTGAACCCAATACATGGGATGACCATCATGAAGAATATATGATCCGCACATTAAAAACAACAAAAGACACGTTGAGACGGATACCTGATAAAGGATTTGGATACGGTGTTCTCAAATATATGACACCGCCTGAAAAAGCAAAGATCGAATTCGGTAAAGCACCCGATATCACCTTTAACTATTTAGGACAATTTGAAATCGGAAACCGTGCGCAAACCGAAACAGAACAGCTTGATGCATTTACATTTTCTCCTTTGGGAGGCGGCGAGGATATCACCGGCACTTGGAAGCGTGAACAGTCGCTGGACATCAGCGCACTCGTAGCCGAAGGCAAACTGACCGTTAACATGACATATGAAACAGGTCGTTTTCAAAAAGAAACCATTGAGCGGCTTTCCCAAGATTGCCAGTACTATCTCAGAAAGCTGATGAACCATTGCCTCGGCAAAACTGAAACAGAGAAGACAGTCAGCGACTTTGATGATCGCGAGCTGACCGAGGAAGCTTTTAAAAATATCACCGACTTACTCGGATTTCATTAAACGAGCGGAGGGAAACAATGGATCATACACAAAAAATCCAAAACATTTATCCTTTAAGCCACATGCAGGAAGGAATGCTTTTTCATTCTTTCCTGCAAGACGAAGGAACCGCATATATTGAACAGTCCGTCTTCACAATAAGGGGTCAGCTCCATTTAGACTGGTTCCAACAAAGTGTCCAATCGATCATCGACCGCCACGATATTTTCAGAACGGTTTTTTTGCCTCATGTTGCCGGGCTGAAAGAGCCGCGCCAGGTCGTTTTACGCGATCGATCCTTTCAGTTGCATGCTGAAGACTTGACTGAAATGCCGGAGACTGATCAAACCGCATATGTCAACCAGTTTAAAGAGCGGGACCGGCGGAAAGGCTTCAATCTGCAAAAAGATATGCTGATGCGGATTTCTCTGTTCAAAACGGCGCCGGAAAAACACGTGTGTGGATGGAGCCATCACCACATCTTAATGGACGGCTGGTGTCTCGGGATCGTGCTGCAAGAATTTATGCAGTTGTACGAATCCATCTATACGGGTGAATCTGTGCCTTTAGATCCTGTTCAGCCATACAGCGCATAATTGCCTGGTTGTATGATCAGGACAAAGACAAAGCCAAGGAATATTGGAAGAACTACTTGACAGACTTCAATGCGCCAACAGGTCTTCCGAAAGTGTCTGCAAAACCTGTGGAAAAGGGATATCGGCAAAAAGAGCTGATGTTTTCATTAGATCGAAAGTTGACGGCGAGACTCAAAACAATCGCCAAACAGCATGGAGCCACACTCGCCACGCTCATCCAAACCGTGTGGGGCTTAATGCTTCAGCGCTATAACCGGACAGATGATGTCGTCTTCGGCTCTGTCGTTTCCGGCCGTCCTTCCGTGATTCCGGGCGTTGAGAAGATCATCGGTTTATTTATCAATACTGTGCCGGTGCGAATCAAGACCGAGAGCGAAAATGAAACCTTTTCAGAGCTGCTTCGCCGCTCCCAAAAAGAAAGGCTCGCTCAAGACATGTTCAGCTTTTATCCATTGGCTGACATTCAGTCGCATATCGCTTTCAAACAGAATGCTATTGACCATATTTTCGTTTTTGAAAACTACCCTTTGCAGCAAATGCAAGACTCGGCAAACCGTGCCAAATCACCGCTTCAGATCGAAAATGTAAAATTGTCGGAGCAGTCAGGCTACAACTTCAACTTCATGATTGCGCCGGATGATGAACTCGTCATCAAGTTCATCTACAATGCAAACGTTTATGATGAATCATGGATTGACTGTGTGAGGGGCCACCTGCTGGAAGCCCTGCGAAGAGCGGCGGAGGACACCGATATCCCCGCCTCCAGGCTGCCGATGATCGCGCCTGACGAAAAAGCCCGGATCATCGGGGAATTCAACGATACGAAAACGGATTACGATACGAACAAAACAATCGCCGACTTGTTTTCCAATCAAGTAGAGAAAACGCCGGATCATATCGCACTACATGCCGGCGGCTTGACGATGACATACCGGGAGCTGGATCAAACATCCACTGCATGGGCCCGCATCTTCCAAGAACAAGGCTTAAAGAAAAACGGAATTGCCGGCATTTTAGCAGAGCATTCACCTGAATTCATCATCGGAGTTCTTGCCGTTTTGAAAGCGGGCGGCGCCTATCTCCCGCTCGATGCCGAACTGCCGCCTGAACGGATCAGCTATATGCTGAAAGAAAGCGGAGCGGACGTATTGGCCGTTCAGAAAGGACTCAAGACGGACATTGATTTTCCGAAAAAAGTGTTGATATCCAAGGAAACGCAATTGGCACCTGTCGGCGATATAAACATAAATACGCGTCCGGATGATCTGGCTTATATCATGTATACGTCAGGTTCGACAGGCAAACCAAAGGGCGTAATGATTTCGCACCGCAATGTCGTATCACTGATCTCAAACAGCAATTACACATCAGCCGATACAAATGACCGATTAATCTTAACCGGTTCACTCGGCTTTGACGCCATCACATTTGAAATATTCGGAGCGCTCCTGAAAGGAGCATGTCTTCATGTGATTGACCGCTCGACGATGTTGACTCCTGCCCGTTTTGGCAGCTATTTGCTTCACCATGATATCACAGTGCTGTTTTTAACAACGGCTCTCTTTAACCAGCTGGCACAAGCCCAGCTGGACATGTTTTCAGGACTCTCCACTTTATATGTCGGCGGGGAAGCTTTGACGCCTGCACTGATGAATACGGTCAGACATCGGTGCCCAAACCTGAAGCTTTATAACATATATGGTCCGACGGAAAATACAACATTCTCTACATTTTATGAAGTCAAGCAAGATTTTTCACAAGCGATTCCTATCGGAAAACCGATCAGCAATTCAAATGCCTTTATTGTTGACGAGAGCGGTCAGCTCGCACCGATCGGCGTTCCCGGCGAACTTTGCGTCGGGGGCGATGGGGTTGCAAAAGGATATTTGCACAGACCTGATTTGACAAGTGAAGCATTTGTAGAGCATCCGTTTCAACCAGGTGAAAAAATGTACAAAACCGGCGATCTGGCGCGCTGGCTGCCAGACGGCAACTTAGAATATATCAGCCGGATGGACCGGCAAATCAAAATTCGCGGCAAGCGAACAGAACCGGCTGAAATAGAAGCGCGGCTCATCGAGATTGAAGGCGTTCAAGAAGCAGCTGTCATCATTAAAGAAAAAAACGAAGAAGCGTTCCTTATCGCATACTATGTAAGCGATGATCAAACAGAGGAAAAAACGATCCGTTCATTACTATCAAGGCAGCTTCCCGACTATATGATTCCTCATGATTGGGTTAAACTGGACCGCATGCCTCTTTCGACAAACGGCAAAATCGACCGCCGCGCGCTGCCTGCACCTGAGCAAAAAACGACTTTGAAACAGATCGTGCCGCCAAGAAACTGGGTCGAAAAAGAACTGATTGACATATGGAAACCTATCCTTGGTGTGAAGGAGCTCGGTATTGAAGATGACTTTTTTGAACTTGGCGGTCATTCGCTAAAGGCTCTTCAAGTCATTCACCAGCTGAAAAACAGCCAGGGGATCGATATTCCGATTGAATTATTATTCGAGAATCCGACAATTGAACAAATGGCTGATAAGCTGTTTTCACATGAGCTGCGCGCCTCGGCCGTACAGCATGTCAGCAGACTGAATCCGCCGACCGGAGTGAACCTTTTCTGCTTTCCTCCCATTTCGGGCTTCGGGATATTTTATAAAGATCTCGCTGCCAAGCTAAACGGCATAGCGACCGTGTACGGATTTAACTTTATTGAAGAAGACAGCCGTATGGAACATTACGTCAACAACATCATCAAAAAACAGCCTCGGGGCCCTTATATCCTGCTGGGATATTCAGCGGTGGGCAACACGGCTTTTGAGATTGTCAAAGAAATGGAAAATCGCGGTTTGGAGGTCAGCGATCTCATTATTGTCGATGCGTATCAAAAGAAACAAGCATTGCCGCCTCAGCCAAGCAGCGCCTCGGCAGAAAATGTTCCCGCTCACCTAAGGGAAGCAGTCATCAAAAAGACGGCAAACTATCAAAAGTATTGGGCGCAATTAATCAATAGCGGCCAAATCAACGCAAACATCCACTTTATTGAAGCCGGCATTCAGACGGAGCAAATCGACAGATTCATATTGCAAAAATGGGCTGACGCCACAACAAGAAACTATCAAGAGTATAAAGGAGCCGGGCCGCATCAGGATATGTTCGAAACTGCCTTTCTGTCAAAAAACGCCGAGATCATTCAACATATCCTCACAAACAGCGGCAAACATGCAGAGCATTCCCGGTAAAAGCCGTCCAAACACAACAGGCCTGAGCCAAAACATTAAGAGTTCTAAAGCGATTTCTTCAGCTTTAGGACTTTTTTCTTTCAAATCATCATAAGCTGTAAAGAACAGACAAGACCCGGCTGAACCTATGGCAGGAAACAGGATAAGCTACTTCACTTTCAAATTCGCACAATGAATAAATGAAGACGCTTTCAAATTCCATTTCAGACACTTTTGAATATGAAAGGGGGCATTTTTTTGTTTCAAAAATTGCTTATCGCCAATCGCGGCGAAATCGCACTTCGGATCATTCGAACTTGTAAACGGCTCGGGATTCAGACAACTGCCGTCTACTCTGAAGCGGATGCGGAGTCCCTGCATGTTAAAGCTGCAGATGAAGCCTGGCTGATCGGCAAACCGCGGGTCAGTGAAAGCTATTTAAATATCGAAAAAATCATCGAAACCGCTAAAAAAGCGGGGGTCTGTGCCATCCATCCGGGATACGGCCTGCTTTCCGAGAACAGCCGTTTTGCTGAAAGATGCCTGCAGGAAAATATCACGTTTATCGGTCCGCCGCCTGATGTGATCGCCAAAATGGGAAGCAAAATTGAAGCGAGACAAGCGATGGAACAAGCCGGGATTCCCGTCGTTCCCGGCGTGACAAAAAGCTTGGCCGGTCTGAATGAAGCCAAGGCTCTTGCCGAATCCATCGGCTATCCCGTGATGCTCAAAGCTTCTTTAGGAGGCGGAGGCATCGGAATGCAACTGATCCGCAATGAAAGCGAATTAGCAAAAGCATATGAAGGCAGCCAAAAACGAGCCGCGGATTTTTTCGGAGACGGGGCTATGTACATTGAGAAATATATCGAAGATGCAAGACATATCGAGATTCAGATTTTAACAGACGAATACGGAAATGCCGTCTACCTTTGGGAACGGGACTGTTCGATTCAGAGACGCCAGCAAAAAATCATCGAAGAAGCACCTGCTCCGTTATTCGATGAAAACATGCGCGCGAAGCTCGGTGAAGCGGCCGTGAAAGCCGCGCTGTCGATCGGCTATGCCAACGCCGGGACAATCGAGTTTTTAGTAGACAGCAAGAATCATTTTTATTTTCTGGAGATGAATACCCGCCTGCAGGTCGAACACCCGGTGACAGAGGAAATTACAGGGCTCGACATTGTCGAAGAACAGCTCAATATCGCAGCAGGCAAAGCGCTTCCGTATAAGCAAAAAGACATTCGGCGGGACGGACATGCGATCGAAGTCAGAATCTGTGCCGAAGATCCGAAAACATTTTTCCCTTCGCCGGGACGGATCACTGACCTTAAGCTGCCTGAGCACCCGAATGTCCGTCATGAATGCGCAGCAGCCCCAGGTATGAACATTACCCCGTATTACGATCCGATGATCGCCAAGATGATCGTCAAAGGAAATAGCAGAGATGAAGCTATCCGCACATTGGCCGAAGCGCTCTCACAATATCAAGTGAAAGGCATTAAAACAAACATTCCGCTGCTTGAAGACATCGTACGTTCTGACGAATTCCGAAAAGGCGGGGTCCACACCGATTTTATCAGTCGCTATCACTCAAAATGAAATCAAGGAGGCGTGCCATGAATACTGTTGTCACCAATATGGCGGGAAACGTATGGAAAATATTAGTGAAGGCAGGAGACAAAATCGAAAAGGGGCAGGAAGTCGCCATTTTAGAATCGATGAAAATGGAGATTCCGATTGTCGCTGAAACGGCCGGCACCGTCAAAACCGTCAGAAAAAACGAAGGTGATTTTGCCGATGAAGGGGACGTCTTATTGGAGCTTCAATAAGGTCTGGAGGATGGCAAATGAACGTACCGAAGAAAATTTTCATTAAAGAAGTCGGGCCGCGCGACGGTCTGCAAAATGAACAAACCGTACTCTCGACAGCCGATAAAATCACCTGGATCGACATGCTTTCCCAAACAGGGCTTTCATATATCGAAATCACTTCATTCGTCCATCCTAAGTGGATTCCTGCACTGTCTGATGCCCTTGACGTCGCCAAAGTCATTAACCGGAAGCCGGGCGTCACCTACGCAGCCCTCATTCCGAACCGAAAAGGGCTGGAACGGGCTCTCGAAGGAGGGATCGATGAAGCTTCTGTTTTCATGTCGGCAAGCGAGACACACAACCGGAAAAATATTAACAAATCGATCGGAGAAACGCTTCCCGTCTTACAGGAAGTCACCGGGGCAGCGAAACAAGCAGGCCTCACCGCCAGAGCCTACTTGTCCACCGTATTTGGCTGTCCTTATGAGCATCACGTTCCATTGGAGCAAATCATACGCATCTCTGAAGCGCTGTTCGACATGGGGATCGACGAACTTTCTCTCGGAGATACGATCGGCGCAGCAAATCCCGTACAAGTTCAAAGAGTGCTTGACGTACTTTTAAAACGCTTTCCAAAAGATAATATCGCCCTTCATTTTCATGATACGAGAGGGATGGCGCTCGCCAACATGATCGCAGCGATGGATATGGGAATCACCGTATTTGACGCATCATGCGGCGGGCTGGGCGGCTGTCCTTATGCACCGGGGGCCACGGGAAATGCGGCAACTGATGATTTGATTTACATGTGCGCCCAGATGGGTGTCGAAACCGGAGTTGATCTCAGTAAGCTGCTTTCAGCTGCCAAATGGATCGAAGACAAAACTGGAAGAGAGCTGCCAAGCCGAAATTTGCAGGCGGCGAAATCAAAGAATTTCTTTTCATAGATTGAGGAGGAGGAAGACCGAATGGAGCCCAACGTTCTTTATTCCATCAACGAGCAGGCGGTCGCCGTGTTGACGTTGAACAGACCGCAGGCTGCAAATGCCCTCTCGCTCGGACTTCTCGACGACCTTCAGCATATCCTTCGCGATATCCGTTCAAACCCGGCCGTCCGCTGTGTCATTATAACGGGAACAGGGGACAGGACGTTTTGTGCAGGTGCTGATTTAAAGGAGAGAGCCCGCATGAGCCCCACAGAAGCGAAGCAGGCCGTTTCCATGATTCAACAAGTGGTCAGCGAGACGGAAAAACTGCCGCAGCCCGTCATCGCTTCATTAAACGGAAGCGCTTTGGGAGGGGGGCTGGAGCTTGCATTGGCGTGCGACATCAGGATCGCAGCCGAACATATTGAACTCGGCCTCCCCGAAACAACGCTTGCGATCATTCCCGGGGCAGGGGGAACACAGCGGCTGCCCCGCTTAATCGGCAGGGGAAAGGCAAAAGAAATGATCTATACCGGCTGCCGCATCAGCGCCGAAGAAGCGCAAAAGATCAGCCTAGTTGAACATGTCGTTCCGCTTCAAAAGTTAAAGGAAACGGCCGAAAGTATCGCAGCGAACATCGCAGCGAACGGACCGGTGGCCGTCAGACAGGCGAAGTTCGCTATCAATCAAGGGCTTGAGACAGATATCGAAACTGGACTCGCGATTGAACAAAAAGCTTATGAACTGACGATTCCGACGAAAGACAGAACAGAGGGGCTGAAAGCTTTTACAGAAAAGCGGAAGCCGTATTATACGGGAGAATAAAACGAACGGGGGGACAGCCGATGCCGGCCGAAAAGGAATTGTATGAACGCGTCCGCCGGATTCAGGAAGGCGGAGCGCAAAAATACCATGAATCCAATGAGAAAAAAGGAAAATTATTTGTCAGAGACCGATTAAAGCTGCTGCTTGATGAAGGCCTCGACCTTGAGGACGCTTTTTTTGCAAATTGCATGGCTGACGGGCTTCCGGCTGACGGAGTCGTCACGGGAATCGGAAAAATCGGCGGCCGAACCGTTTGCGTCATGGCTAATGATTCAACGGTCAAAGCAGGATCATGGGGAGCGAGAACCGTCGAAAAAATCATCCGCATCCAAGAAACAGCCGAAAAGCTAAATTGTCCGCTTCTTTATTTGGTCGATTCGGCAGGCGCAAGGATTACGGATCAAGTTGACATGTTTCCGGGGCGAAGAGGAGCAGGGCGGATTTTTTATCAGCAAGTCAAATTATCCGGACGCATCCCGCAAATCTGTCTTTTATTCGGGCCTTCAGCGGCAGGCGGCGCCTACATACCGGCTTTTTGCGATATCGTCATCATGGTCGAAGGTAATGCCTCGATGTATTTAGGCTCACCGCGCATGGCGGAAATGGTGATCGGCGAAAAAGTGTCGCTTGAAGAAATGGGCGGAGCGCGAATGCACTGTTCTGTTTCAGGCTGCGGAGACATTCTTGCCGAAACGGAAGAAGATGCGATCAAGTCGGCGCGCCAATATCTTTCCTACTTTCCGCCGAACTACACCGAGAAAGCGCCTGTCATTGAAGCGAAACCCGCCCGTCCGTTTGAACGGTCATTGGAGGAGATCATTCCGAAAAACCAAAACGCACCGTTTCAAATGATGGATTTAATCGATCGGATCATTGATGAAGCGTCTTTTTATGAGATCAAAAAATTGTTCGCGCCAGAGCTGATTACCGGCTTGGCAAGGATTCACGGGCAGCCTGTCGGCATCATCGCCAATCAGCCTCGGGTTAAAGGCGGTGTGTTGTTTCACGATTCGGCAGACAAAGCTGCAAAGTTTATCAATTTGTGTGATGCCTATCATATCCCGCTGCTGTTTCTGGCTGATATCCCCGGCTTTATGATCGGAACGAAAGTCGAGAGGGCGGGTATTATCAGACACGGTGCGAAAATGATTTCAGCGATGGCCGAAGCAACCGTGCCGAAAATATCCGTCATCGTCAGGAAAGCTTATGGCGCAGGCTTGTATGCGATGGCTGGGCCGGCCTTTGAGCCTGACTGCTGTCTGGCGCTGCCTACGGCTCAGATTGCCGTGATGGGTCCTGAAGCAGCGGTAAATGCAGTTTATGCCAAAAAAATTGCGGAATTGCCTGAAGAGGAGCGGTCCGCCTTCATTGCCGAAAAACGGGAAGAATACCAAAAAGACATCGACATTTACCGGCTTGCTTCAGAAATGATTGTCGACGGGATCATTCCGGCCGATTCGCTTCGTACGGAACTCATCAAACGGCTGAATGCATATATGACCAAATCCATGATATTTACGGAACGGAAGCATCCTGTTTATCCCGTCTAAAGGCCAATGAAACGAAAAGGGGGAAACGGTATGGCCGAAAAAGCGGTTTGGCAGCCTGATCCGGAATTTGTAAAAACGACCCGGCTGTTTCAATGGATGACAGCTCTCGGTTTTTCCGACTATGATGATTTTTTGAAAGCAAGTACAGACGATATCGCCTGGTTCTGGGAAGAAGCCGAAAAAGCGCTCGGCATCAGCTGGTACAAGCGGTACAGCCAAACATTGAATCTCGATAAAGGCATAAAATGGCCGAAATGGTTTTCCGGCGGACGCTTAAATGCCGTTTGCAGCGCCGTGGAAAAATGGTCCCGACAGCCTGATACGGCCGGCAGGACGGCCCTCATCTGGGAAAGTGAAGACGGAAAAACAGAACGGATCACCTATTCTTCTTTACATCAAAAAGTCGCCCGTGCGGCGGCAGGCTTTAAAAAACAAGGCATATCAAAAGGGGATGTCATTGCGATATACATGCCGATGATCCCGCAAACGGTCATCGCCATGCTCGCCGCCGCTAAAATCGGCGCGGTATTCTCACCGGTTTTTTCAGGCTACGGCGCTCATGCGGCAGCCGCAAGACTCAGCGCTGCCGGAGCAAAAATTCTTGTCACAGCAGATGCCTTTTTGCGAAGGGGAAAGAAGGTCTGTATGAAGAAAGAAGCTGACAAAGCAGCAGACCTTGCCCCCACTGTCCAAAAAATTGTCGTCTGCCGGCTTCACGATGGCGAACAAGATTGGAATCATAAGAGAGATATAGACTGGAATGAATTGATGAAAAGCGATCCTCTCCAGATTACAGAAGAAATGGACAGTTCAGATCCGCTCATGCTGCTTTACACATCGGGCACGACAGGACAGCCGAAGGGAGCGGTTCATACCCACGCCGGTTTTCCGCTGAAAGCTGCATTTGATGCGGGCTTCGGGATGGATGTCAAACAAGGGGACACGTTTTTCTGGTTTACAGACATGGGCTGGATGATGGGACCGTTTTTAATATTCGGGGGTCTCATCAACGGAGCGGCAGTTTTGCTGTATGACGGAGCACCGGACTTCCCGGCCCCGGATCGGCTGTGGGAGCTTGTCAGCAGACATCGGGTGACACATCTCGGCGTCTCTCCGACACTCATTCGCTCGCTGATGCAGCACGGCGAAGATTTTCTCCATCAAAGCGACCTGAGCAGTCTGAAGGCAATCGGCTCAACGGGCGAACCATGGAATTATGAACCGTGGATATGGCTTTTCCGCCATGCCGGAAAAGAACGAATTCCTATCTTTAATTATTCAGGAGGAACGGAAATTTCAGGCGGCATTTTGGGCAATGTGCTCCTCCGGCCGATCACGCCGATGACGTTTAATTCGCCTCTGCCCGGCATGGCGGCCAATGTCTTCAATGAAAAAGGGGAGGAAGTCGTCAATGAGGTCGGGGAGCTTGTCCTGACAAAGCCGTGGGTCGGCATGACGAACGGTTTTTGGAAGGAGCCGTCCAGATACGAAAAAGCATATTGGAGCCGCTGGACTGACGTCTGGGTGCACGGCGACTGGGCAAAACGGGATGAAAACGGGTACTGGACGATCAGCGGACGTTCTGATGATGTGATCAATACTGCCGGGAAAAGGATCGGTCCCGCCGAAATAGAGTCCGTACTTGTCGGCCATCCGGCGGTGGCGGAAGCAGGCGTTATCGGCGTTCCGGATAAGCTCAAAGGTCAGGCTGCCGTCTGCTTCGTCGTCCTCACACAGTCGGAAAAGCCGTCGGAAAAACTAAAAGATGATTTGCTGAACCTCGCCGCTGATGCGATCGGTAAAGCGATCAAGCCAAAAGCGGTTTACTTTGTCAGCGGTTTGCCGAAGACGAGAAATGCAAAAGTGATGAGACGGCTGATCAGAGCTGCCTATTTGAACGAGCCGGCAGGCGATTTGTCAACATTGGAAAACCGTGAAACATACGATGAAATTGCCGGCCTTTCAGCGCAAAAAAATCTGTAGTATACTGGATAAGGCTTGCAGACTAAGAAGAAGGACACGTCCTTCCTCTTTTTATTTTGAAGAAGTTCGAATGATCAAAACTCACATTCTGACGATAACCGAACCGCCGCATGCCGTGCAGACGCGATTCTGCTGCTCTTCAATTGAACGCAGCAGCTTATTGTTGCATTCCATGAGTTTGATCAGCAATTCCATTTGATCTTCGAGATTTTTCAGCCTTTGATTCATCTGCTGAGAAGATTGGCCGGTGTGCATTTGCGGGGCTGAAGGCGGATAAAACTTTTGAGAATTCCATTTTGAATACATAGAATAGGCCTCCATCATCTTAACTGATATATCTTATCGTATGATCCTAAAATCGCAACGTTCGCCTAAATCAAAATGAGAGGAAGCAAAACATGTACTTGACGATAAAGGAAACCGCAGAATATTTAACGCTTTCAGAAGCATATGTTGAACAGCTTGTGAGAGAAAAGAAAATCCGCACCGTCTTCGACGGACAGCAGCATTTAATTAACAAAGAACAATTCAATACCCATATGGAACAGATGGAAAAGTATAAAGCGTGGGCGGAATCCGTTCTGAACGAACCCATCCCCGAAGATCCGGATGTTAAAGATGAAGATTAACCAGAGATAACGATAATTTCATTATGTAAACTAGATACGATTCTATGAAATGTTCGCACAACTCAATCATGACGTGTGAACGGGGCATTTCGTAAAAAAAGACACAATATAGGAAATGAAAGGGATGAAAGAAGCCCTATATATAAAGTTTTCTATGATTTTATTTCATTTCCGAAACAATCACGTTCATTTTTTGTTCAAAAAGTGTTATCATTTAGTAGTGAAAAATACAGCGTGTTTGGAGATTGCGGGTTTTCGGGAATTCCAGACGAAAACAGCAAAACAAACACAAAAGGGGAGAACCTTTTTGCGGACTTGTTTGTGCACAAATTCACAAACTATGAAAAAAGGGGTTCCTTCAAAAAACAGCACATCGCTTATTGAAAAGGAGAATTGGTTATGCCGGAAACAATCGATCAAACAGCTGATCAAACAAACGAATCTGTAAGCCAAAGCCAACGCGATCTTATCGATCAACTGCTAAAACCTGAAGTACAGGAGTCTTTGACTACTTTAGTCGACCAGCTTCCAAAGCTGACAGAACTGGTCAACATTTTGACAAAGTCTTACGATTTCGCACAATCCGTTGCAACTGATGAAGTATTAAAAAATGATACGGTCGGTGCCATTACAGAAATTCTTGAGCCTGTCAAAGATACGGCAAAAGAACTCGCGGCTACCGCCATTGAAGCAAAAGACCGCGCTGACGAAAGCAATGAAGTCATCGGACTTTTCGGTTTGCTGAAAATGCTTAAAGATCCGCAGGCCCAAAAGCTGTTCCGCTTTGTTCAAAGCTACCTGCAAATCATGTCAGAACGCGAAAAACAAAAATAATCACTATACATTCAGAATAAGGACGGAGGATTCACGATGTCAAAACATATCGTCATTTTAGGCGCTGGTTACGGCGGATTACTGTCTGCTTTAACAGTTCGCAAACACTACACAAAAGAAGAAGCAAAAGTCACAGTGGTTAACCAATACCCGACACATCAAATCATCACAGAACTGCACCGTCTTGCTGCGGGCAACGTGTCAGAACAGGCCATTGCGATGCCGCTTGCAAAGCTTTTCAAAGGAAAAGACATCGATCTTAAAATCGCCAAAGTCAACACTTTCTCAGTTGACAAAAAAGAAGTCGCTCTTTCTGACGGCTCAACCCTGACGTATGACGCGCTTGTCGTCGGTCTTGGTTCTGTCACTGCTTACTTCGGCATTCCGGGACTTGCAGAAAACAGCATGGTGCTCAAATCTGCAAACGATGCAAACAAAATCTTCAAGCATGTTGAAGAGCGCGTGCGCGAATACGCGAAAACGAAAAATGAAGCGGATGCTACGATCTTAATCGGCGGCGGCGGACTAACAGGCGTCGAGCTTGTCGGTGAACTCGCCGATATCATGCCGAACCTTGCGAGAAGCTACGGTGTCGATCCGAAAGAAATCAAGCTGAAGCTTGTTGAAGCCGGTCCGAAAATCCTGCCGGTTCTTCCGGATGAGCTGATCGAACGTGCGACAAAGAGCCTTGAAAAACGCGGCGTTGAATTCTTGACAGGACTGCCTGTCACAAATGTAGAAGGAAACGTTGTTGATTTGAAAGACGGGCAAAAAATCGTCACAAATACATTTGTCTGGACCGGCGGTGTTCAAGGCAATCCGCTGATCGGCGAATCAGGTCTTGAAGTCAACCGCGGACGCGCAACTGTAAACGATTTCCTTCAATCCACATCACATGAAGACGTATTTGTTGCAGGAGACAGCGCCGTTGTCTTCGGTCCGGATGGCCGTCCGTACCCTCCGACAGCTCAAATCGCTTGGCAAATGGGCGAGCTGATCGGCTACAACCTGTATGCATACTTAGAAAACAAATCAATGGAAACGTTCAGCCCTGTCAACTCAGGCACGCTTGCAAGCCTTGGCCGCAAAGACGCAGTTGCCGTTATCGGCGCGAACAGCACATCTCTTAAAGGCCTGCCTGCTTCATTGATGAAAGAAGCGAGCAACGTCCGCTACCTGAGCCATATTAAAGGTCTGTTCAGCCTGGCTTATTAATGGAAATGAAGCGCTACTTATAGTTTAAACTATAAGTGGTGCTTTTTTTTGCTTTAAATTTGACGGGCAAATGAAAATATTGTGGTAAATTTGAACCAAAATCTATTGACAAAAAGAGGGACGCAGCGCATTATATGAATATAAAATAAAAATATTCATATGTTTATAAAACAAGGAGAGACTGACATGCCGAAATTTACCGAAAAAGAAAAGGAAGCGATCCGTTCAGCTTTAGTACAAAGCGGAAGGGAGCTTTTTGCGCAGCTTGGATTGAAAAAAACGAGCGTCGGAGAGCTGACAGCCTCGGCCGGAATTGCCCAAGGCTCATTTTATACATTTTTCGACTCGAAAGAGGAGCTATATTTTGAGATTTTGCAGCAGGAAGAAAAAAAGATCCGCGCCCAGCTTGAAGCCTTATTTTCTGAAAGCGGGAAAACATTTGCACAGTTTTTGCGTGAAGCATTGGCGGTGATGGAAGATAACCCGTATATTCGCCAAGTTTACGATGACAACTTACTTGAGACGCTCTTCCGCAAACTCCCTGAAGAAAAGCTGCAGGCGCACTTCGCCAGCGACGAAGATTTTTTCAAGCCTTTAATTGAAATGGGCCAGGAAAAAGGCTGGCTTGTCAGAAAAAAACCGGAGACGATTATCAGCGTGATTCGCGCTATTGTTCTTTTATCCTTTCAAAAAACAAACATTGGGGAAGACCGCTACGACGAAACGATGGATTTGCTTATCGAATTGATCGGACAGGGACTTTCGGCCAAGGAGGATGCAGCTCATGATTGAAGTCAGCGGGCTTCGCTTCACATACCCCGGACAAAAAACGCCCGTATTGAAAGGAATCGACTTTTCCATTCAAAAGGGTGAAGTTTTTGGATTTCTCGGCCCTTCCGGCGCCGGAAAAAGTACGATTCAAAAAATATTAATCGGTATTTTAAAGCAATATGAAGGCCGGGTTTCTGTGATGGGAAAAGAATTGAATCAAGCCGACAGCTCCTTTAAAATCGGCGTCGCTTTTGAATTTCCGAATTTCTATCAACGATTAACTGCGCTGGAAAACTTAAATTTGTTCCGTTCTTTGTATGCATCTGAAACCGAGGAGCCGGAAACGCTGCTCGCTTTAACGGGTCTTGAAGAGTACGGCCGGACAAAGGTATCCGCTTACTCAAAAGGCATGAAAATGAGGCTGAATTTTTTGAGAGCCCTGATCAATCAGCCTGATCTTTTATTTCTAGACGAACCGACCTCAGGGCTCGATCCCGTGCATGCCAAAACATTAAAACAGCTTATTCTGAAAAAAAAGGCGGAAGGGAAGACGATCCTGATCACCACGCACCACATGCAGACAGCTGAAGAAATCTGCGACCGCGTCGCTTTCATCGTTGACGGCAGGGTGGCTTTGATTGATTCTCCGCGCGCCTTGAAAGTGCAAAAAGGAAAAAGGCACGTAAAAGTCGAATACCGCAACCGCAGGCAGCTGGAAACCGCTCAATTCGACCTTGATCAGATCGGCAGCAGCCCGGAATTTTTGAACTTGATCAAGGAGCACCCTGTAGAAACCATCCATTCCCAAGAAGCGTCGCTTGAAGACATCTTTATTGATGTGACGGGGAGGCGTTTAAGTTGAGGATCTTGTCAGCGATTTCTCATGATATCAAACTTCAGTTCAAGCACGGGTTTTATTATGCCTATTTGCTGATCAGCGCGGTGTATATCACCGTGTTGCAGTTTCTTCCGGCTGATTACAGGGAGACGGCCAACATTGCCTTGACATTTTCAGATCCGAGCTTCCTGGGGTTTTTCTTCATCGGGGGACTTGTTTTACTGGAGAAAGGGCAAAACATCCATGACAGCCTGTTTGTCACGCCGCTAAGTGCAAGTGAGTATATTCTTTCAAAAACCGCGTCCTTGTCCGTTTTGTCTCTCGGATCGAGCATGTTCATCCACAGCAGCGTGTTCGGCTATGGAACAAATTCCGGTTTGTTCGCTTGCGGCGTGCTGTTCACTTCATTTTTCTTTACGATGATCGGCTTAGGTTTGGCGGTGCGGTGCGAAACTTTAAACGGATTTTTCTTTTTGTCTTCTTTGAGCACCTTTGTGTTCGTTCTGCCTTTGTTTGAAACAGCGGGCATTTGGAGCAGCCCGCTGTTTTACGCTCTGCCGTCAAAGGCCTCATTAATGCTGTTAGGTTCCGCGTTTACCGGCCTCCAGCAGTGGGAGCTCATCTACGCGATTTCCACTCTTTTGTTGTGGAATGGAGCCGCGTATTTGTGGGCGAGGCATTCACTGCAAACGTTCATCACATTAAAGCTTGGCGGAGGTGATACACGATGATGAAAATCATTCAGCTGGTACGCGGAGATATGAAACAGATCAGGCGTGATTCAATGCTCGCTTTTTACGGTCTGGCGCCTTTTCTGCTCATCGTTGTGACGGCAGCAGGCATTCCTTTGTCAGCGGAACTGACGGCATTCAATATCACCCCATACCGTCATTTGATCATGAGCTTTGCCATGCTGTTCACCCCCCTGATTCTCGGCACCATGTCGGGGTTTATCCTGCTTGATGAGCGCGACGAAAATATGATTCAGTATTTTGCCGTGACGCCCTTGTCGAAGCGCGGATATGTCATGATCCGCCTCATCCTGCCGATGGCGCTCACTTTTTGCTACAGCATTTTGCTGTTTGCATCCGGCGGTTTAATGGGGCCCGGCTCTGTGTACCTTTTGTTCGTCCTGATTATGGTGACGCTTCAAGCCCCGATTTACACGCTGCTTTTAGCCGCTTATGCTTCGAACAAAGTGGAAGGGCTTGCTTTAATGAAAGGGTTCAGCCTGCTCACTCTTATGCCGGCCGCGGTTTATTTTATTCCTTTGCCGTGGCAGCTTCTCGGTGTTTTCACACCGACCTACTGGACAGCGAAAACGTACTTGGCAGGAACTTCTCACGAAGGGCTTGTTCTCGTTTTCGGGTTCATCGGAGTTGTGCTGCATGTCATGATACTGCTGCTTTTATACCGGAGGTTTTTGGTGAAAACCGACCAATAGGAGTATATCCCGCCGCGTTTTGCAATAAAGTATTAAAACATCAGCGGGAGGCGGGATATTCTATGAAGAAAAATATGAAGCTTTGTCTGTGTATGATCATGATCTTTATATTGACGTTGGCCGGCAGCATAGACGGCTTGGCCGCCGGGGAAAAAGGCGCCGGGCTCAAAGAGCAAATTGATCAGCTGTTAAAGACAGAGCCTGATTTAAAAGGAGCGCTCGCAGGCATCAGCGTCAGGTCCGCAGAAAGCGGGAAAATGATATACGGCCATATGGGCGATACACGGATGAGACCGGCGTCCAATCTGAAGCTTTTAACGGCAGCAGCTGCCTTTTCCGTCCTGGGTGAGGACTATACCTTTCCCACAGAGGTGATGACAGACGGCGCACGATCCGCGAGCACACTCAAAGGCAGCCTTTATCTAAAAGGAAAAGGCGATCCGACGCTTTTGAAAGCCGATTTTCAGCAAATGGCCAAGGCACTCCGAAAACAAGGGATCACTGTCATCCGGGGAGACTTGGTCGGCGATGATTCCTGGTATGATGAGGTCCGCTACTCTCAAGACCTTTCCTGGAGCGATGAAGACGCATACTACGGAGCGCAGATCTCGGCTTTAACAGCTTCGCCAAACGAAGACTATGATGCCGGAACGGTCATCATCGACGTGAATCCTGACGGCAAAACCGGGAAAAAACCCGTTGTATCGCTCACCCCGCAAACGAGCCATGTCAAAATCGAAAACGGTGCCAAGACCGTTGCTACAGACGGAAAAAAAGATATCACGATTAAAAGGGAACACGGCGGAAATACCATCCAAATCAAAGGGACGATTCCACAAGGCGCTTCAAGGGTCAGACAATGGGTTGCGGTTTGGGAGTCGTCAGAATATGCACTCGATTTATTTAAACAGGCTTTACAGCAACAAGGTATTCGAATCCTGGGAGAGACTAAAACCGGCAAAGTACCAAAAAAAGCGCGCCGCATCACCTCACATCAATCCATGCCGCTTTCAGAGCTGATGATCCCCTTTATGAAGCTCAGCAACAACGGCCATGGCGAAACACTGATCAAGGAAATGGGAAGGGCCGCGAGTCGTGAAGGAAGCTGGGATCAAGGTCTGGAAGTGTTAAATAAAGAACTGCAGGGATTTGGAATGGACACAGAAAAGCTCGTTCTCAGAGACGGCTCAGGCATCTCGCATATCAATTTGATTTCTGCCGACCAGATCACAAAGCTATTGTATTCCGTTCAAGAGGAGAAATGGTTTCCGTCGTTTGCCCGTTCACTCCCGGTTGCGGGAGAAAGCGACAGAATGGTCGGCGGCACATTAAGAAACCGGCTGAAAGACCCGGATCTAAAAGGCAGAGTCAGAGCGAAAACAGGTTCTCTTTCAACCGTCAGTACATTGTCGGGCTATATCGATACTGCAAGCGGCAAGACATTGATTTTCTCCATTCTTCTCAATCAGCTCGCGGATGATGAGAAAGGAAAGGATATTGAAGACAAAATCGTTCAAATATTAGCTTCTTCATGACATCTCCCATTGCGACAGGCAATGGGTTTTCTTTATTGAAAAGGCTTTCCATTCACTTCGTACTTTTTTCAGCTGCGGCCATATAATGTTAAGAGATTCATTTTCTATAAGTTTAACAGCAGGCAGGGGGAAATATATGAACATTTTGCTGGCTTATTATCGATACTCTCCACATACAAACGGCCCTTCTACCTATATTGATATCCTTCGAAAAAGCTTAGAAGGAAAAGGGCATTCTGTCGATTTAATGTCGCACGATACCCGATGGCTCAACATTCAGGTCGCCGATCAGCAGCCGGCCGATAAACACCGGTTAAAACATGAGCTGATATACCGTCTTCAAACGGCTTATACCGCAAAATATCCCCTGTGGATATATTGGCGTGAAATGGAGCGCTACAGTTTAGAACAAGCTGTGAAACAGTTTGATCTAGAAAAGTATGACTTGATCCACTGCCACGATTTTATGACGGCAAGAGCACTGGCCCGTTCCAAACCTCAGCACACGCCTTTAATCGTTTCCCTCCATAACTTTAAATATCACGAAGCAAAGATTACCGGGGAATATGGCGAGAAAAGCGGCCAGGAACAACAATACATGAAAATCGAAGAATGTTTGGGAGCAATGTCCGGAGACGTTGTGGCCGTTCCGTGCGAATGGCTGAAACACGAGCTGATTCAAATTGGTGTGACGCCTTCGAACATCCGAGTCATCCCGTATGGAATTGTAAAAACACCTTTTATCGAAAAGAAAAGTCATCTCCCAAAAAGCCGCCGGCATCAAGGAAAAAAGATCATTCTCTGTCCGGCGCGGCTCGTTCCGGTGAAAGGACACCGCTACTTGATCGAAGCGCTTTATAAACTGCGGTGCGAAAGGGATGATTTTCACTGCCTTCTCGCAGGCGAGGGTCCGGAGCTCGAAACTCTGCAAAGCCTGTCCGAAAAGCTCGGTATCGCGTCGGCGGTCTCTTTTCTCGGAAAGCGAAAAGATATACCCGACTTAATGAATATTAGTGATGTCATTGTTTTGCCGTCGCTTCACGATACATTTCCGCTCGTCATCCTGGAAGGGCAGTTCTCCGCAAAACCTGTGCTGGCGGCAAACGTAGGCGGGGTAAAAGAAATCATTGACGACGGTGCGGACGGATTGCTTGTTCCCCCGGCAGACAGCGAAGCGCTTGCTGAAAAGCTGCGCCTGCTGCTTGACGATGACAAGACCCGGAAAAAATTGGGCCGCCAAGCGTTTCAAAAAGCTATGAAACATTGGGATATCAGCTTTCACATGAGGTCGATCGAAAACCTGTATCAAACATTCGAGACACAAAAACGCGCAGTGGGGTCCTGCAAAAGTCATCGAAAAGAACAGGTGCTGGACCTGGAAATCCTCGAACAAATCGGTGAAAAGAAAAGGTCAGAAGCGGAGTACACGATTGCCGGAGAAATCCCGGAACATCTCAAAAGCCAACTTAAAAAAGAGGAACATTACATTCATGTTTATGATTTGTCAGGCGTTTTACTGCAGACAAAAGCGGTCGATTCGAAAGGGTGCTATGAATTTCACCAGCTCCCCCGAGGCCGCTACGTCTTGAAAAGCACTATCGAAGCATTCGGCAATCAGTTCGTATCCCTCGGCTGATGATAAATACTTCTGCGCAAACCGGCTGTTTAGCCGGTTTTTTATATAACAGTTTTCGTTTTATTTGACTTTATTATAATACAGATTCAAATAAGAAAATGGCTTCAAACAACATCCTATATTAGGAAAAACGCGATGTTCAAAGAACTTTCTCAAATTTGTTAACTATTTCACATAAATATGTGATTTTTATCACATTCAAAGCTGTTATATTGAACATAAGATATATATGCAACAACTGTTATATCATTTCAACTTGAAAAGAGGGGGATTTAAATGGAACAATGGAAAGGTTTCACCACAAACGTTTGGCAAAAAGAAGTCAATGTCCGCGATTTTATTCTCTCGAACTTTGAGCCATATCAAGGTGACGAATCGTTTCTTGAACCTCCGACGGAAGCTACATCGGCATTATGGGATCACGTAATGGACTTGACAAAAAAAGAGCGTGAAAACGGAGGCGTCCTTGATATGGATACAGAGATCGTCTCAACGATCACCTCGCACGGTCCCGGCTATTTGGACAAAGACTTGGAAAAAGTCGTCGGCGTTCAAACCGATGAGCCGTTTAAACGGTCGCTTCAGCCTTTCGGCGGCATTCGCATGGCGAAACAAGCATGTGAATCCTATGGTTTTGAATTGGATGAAGAAGTGGAAAGAATCTTTACCGATTACCGCAAAACCCATAACCAAGGCGTGTTTGACGCGTATACGGACGAAATGAAGCTCGCCAGAAAAGTCGGAATCATTACCGGACTGCCTGATGCTTACGGGCGCGGACGCATCATCGGTGATTACCGGAGAGTGGCGCTTTACGGCGTGGATTTCTTGATCGATGAAAAGAAAAAAGATGCGGCCGGCACCTCTCGGGTGATGTCTGAAGAAAACATCCGCCTTCGTGAAGAATTGTCAGAACAAATCCGGGCATTGAACGAACTTAAAGCGCTTGCAGCAAGTTATGGATTTGATATTTCCGAGCCTGCAGCAAATGCGAGAGAAGCATTTCAATGGCTGTATTTTGCCTATTTGGCTGCCATTAAAGAGCAAAACGGAGCTGCAATGAGCCTTGGCCGCGTGTCCACGTTCCTTGATATTTACATCGAAAGAGATTTAAAAACAGGCGCATTAACTGAACAAGAGGCCCAAGAACTAGTCGACCATTTTGTCATGAAGCTGCGCTTGGTCAAATTTGCGCGCACACCTGACTACAATGAATTGTTCAGCGGCGATCCGACGTGGGTAACAGAATCAATCGGCGGAATAGCGCACGACGGACGCGCACTCGTCACGAAAAACTCGTTCCGTTTCCTGCATACGCTTGACAATTTAGGTCCGGCGCCGGAACCGAATTTAACCGTCCTTTGGTCTGTCAGGCTGCCGCAAAAGTTTAAAAACTATTGTGCCAAAATGTCTATTAAAACAAGCTCGATCCAATACGAAAATGACGATATCATGCGTCCAGAATACGGTGATGACTACGGCATCGCCTGCTGTGTATCGGCAATGGCAATCGGCAAACAAATGCAGTTCTTCGGAGCACGCGCCAACTTGGCGAAAGCGCTTTTATATGCGATTAACGGCGGAAAAGACGAAAAGCATAAAATGCAAGTCGGTCCGGAAATGCCTCCGGTTGCTTCCGAGGTGCTGGACTATGACGAAGTCATGCATAAATTCGATCAGACGATGGAATGGCTTGCAGGCTTGTACATCAATACGCTCAATGTCATTCACTACATGCATGATAAATATTGCTATGAAAGAATTGAAATGGCGCTGCACGACACGGACATTTTGCGGACGATGGCCACCGGGATCGCCGGCTTGAGTGTTGTGGCCGATTCGTTAAGCGCTATCAAATATGCCAAAGTCAACGTGGTTCGCGATGAAAACGGCATTGCCGTCGATTTTGAAACAGAAGGCGACTTTCCGAAGTACGGAAATAATGATGACCGCGTCGACACGATCGCCGTTGACATTGTCAAGCGCTTTATGAAAAAACTGCGCAAGCACCAGACATATCGCCAGTCCGTTCATACGATGTCCATTTTAACGATCACGTCAAACGTCGTTTACGGCAAGAAAACCGGAAATACGCCGGATGGACGCCGCGCGGGAGAACCGTTTGCACCAGGCGCGAATCCGATGCACGGCCGCGATACTAAAGGGACGCTTGCATCGCTGTCTTCAGTGGCAAAGCTGCCTTACAGCTATGCGCTCGACGGCATATCCAACACCTTTTCGATCGTCCCGAAAGCGCTTGGCAAAGACGAAGAGAGCCGCGCCGTCAATTTATCAAGTATCCTTGACGGGTACGCCGCAAAAACAGGGCATCACTTAAATGTTAACGTATTTAACAGAGAGACATTGCTCGACGCCATGGAACATCCAGAGCAATATCCGCAGTTAACGATTCGCGTCTCAGGCTATGCGGTCAACTTTATTAAGCTGACGAAAGAACAGCAGTTAGACGTCATCAACCGTACCTTCCATGAATCGATGTAACGAGCATAAAGCGGAGCGCGGCCGAGGCGCTCCGCCCCATAAAAAGAGGTGATCTTCATCATGGATGGAAATATTCATTCGATCGAAACATTCGGCACTGTTGACGGTCCGGGCATCAGATATGTCGTCTTCACACAAGGCTGCCTGATGCGCTGTCAATTTTGCCATAATGCTGATACTTGGGAAATCGGAGCCGGAAAACAAATGACGGTTTCCGAAATCGTTCAGGATGTCCAGCAATATCTCCCGTTTATTCAAGCATCAGGCGGAGGCATCACCGTTAGCGGAGGCGAGCCGCTTTTACAACTGCCATTTTTAATCGAGCTGTTTAAAGCCTGTAAAAGCCACGGCATACACACGGCGCTCGATTCGTCCGGCGGATGCTATTCGGCGGCGCCGGCATTTCAAGAGCAGATCAAAGAGCTCATCCAGTATACAGACCTTGTTTTGCTTGACCTCAAGCATATCAACAGAAAAAAAACATATCAACCTGACAGGAATGCCGAATGACCACATATTGGATTTTGCCCGGTTTCTCGCTGATCATCAAGTCCCCGTCTGGATCCGTCATGTACTCGTTCCGGGGATCTCTGATATCGATGACGATTTAACGGCACTCGGCACGTTTATCGGCACGCTGGCAAACGTTCAGAAGGTGGAGGTTCTTCCTTATCACAAACTCGGCGTCTACAAGTGGGAAGCGCTTGGCCTGGATTATCCGTTAAAAGGGGTTGAACCGCCAAGTGCCGCCAGGGCCGAAAACGCATACAGACTGCTCACCGCCCACTTGCAAGGCGGAACTATGCTGCAAGAAACATAAACCCTTTTAACCGGACAGACTTTTTCCAACAAAAGCTGTCCTTTTTGTCTTACTGCACAACCGTATAAAAGATCCCTTTTTTTACAATAGTATGAGAAAGATGTGCCTGCTGCGGCAGGCCGACAATAAAACAGCAAGGTGGGCGGGAAGCATGTATCATTTGTTTTCTCACAACGACTTGGACGGAGTCGGCTGCGGAATTCTCGCAAAGGTGGCTTTTGGCGAACGGGTCGAGGTCCGCTACAATTCGGTCACCGGACTTGATATGCAAGTCGGGCGTTTTTTGGAACGAACAAAAGGAAAAGAAAAACAGCATGAAGGCCTGTTTATCACGGACTTGTCCGTTCATCAAGAAAATGAAGAAAGGCTGGACCAATATGCTGAAGCGGGCGGAAAGGTCAAGCTCATCGACCACCATAAAACTGCGCTTCATTTGAATGAACGCTCTTGGGGCATGGTAAAAGTTCAATATGAGGACGGCAGGCTCGCGTCAGCGACTTCTCTTTTTTATGAATACTTAATAGACAACGGCCACATTCAAGAGACAAAAGCGATGGATCAGTTCGTCGAACTCGTACGCCTCTATGATACATGGGAATGGGAGCAGACGGACGCGCTCGAAGCGAAACGCCTGAATGACCTGTTTTTTATGGTCTCTATCGACGAATTTGAGGAAAAAATGGTCCGGCGTCTTAAAGAAAGCGACGCATTTTCATTTGATGAATTCGAAGAAAAAATCCTGGATATGGAAGAAGAAAAAATTGAACGGTATATCCGCAGGAAACGGCGGGAAATCGTTCAGACCTTCATCAATGCACACTGCGTCGGCATCGTGCATGCGGAATCCTATCATTCCGAAGTGGGGAACGAACTCGGGAAGACATATCCGCACCTTGACTATATCGCCATCTTAAATATGGGCGGCAAAAAAGTGAGCCTTCGCACCATCCATGATGAAACAGATGTATCAGAAATCGCCGGCACGTTCGGCGGAGGCGGCCATGCCAAGGCAGCGGGGTGCCCGCTGACAGATGAAGCGTTCAAGCTGTATGTGACTGAACCGTTTCCGCTGGAGCCCTTGAGAGCGGATGCCTTTAAAAACGTCTATAATGTAAAAGAGTCGGACAACGGCAGCCTTTATATCAACAGGGACGAAGATCAGTTTTTTCTCTTTCCTGGAGAACACGGCTGGAACATTCAATTAAACAGCGTGACTCAGCATGAGACATTTACTTCATTCGAAGAGGCAGAACGGTTTATAAAAAGAAATTATGCTGCATGGCTCGCAAGGGATGAAGCATTTGTCCAATATTTGATGCAGCAGGTGAAACAGGCGATTCAAACGACAGGCTAAAGACTTCAACATGTCTTGGCCTGTTTTTTCATATACAAAAAAGAACAGCCGGCATATAATAACAGAAAGTTCTGATTTTTCCAAAAGGGGAGATGTTCATGAAAGAGAAGAACACAAGCTGCGAAACAAAAGAATTTCGGGCCGTGTGGATCGCCACCGTCACAAACATTGACTGGCCTTCGAAAAAAGGGCTGACAATCGAAGAGCAAAAAACAGAGTATGTGAAGCTTTTGGATGATGTGACAGCCATGGGGATGAACGCGGTTGTCGTTCAAATTAAGCCGGCGGCGGATGCGTTTTATCCTTCCGCATACGGGCCGTGGTCGGAATACTTAACAGGCGTTCAAGGAAAAGACCCCGGTTACGATCCGCTGTCATTTTTGCTCGAAGAAACCCACCGGAGAAAGCTTGAATTTCATGCATGGTTTAATCCTTATCGGATCACGATGAATCATACGGATTTGAACAGGCTCTCACACGATCACCCGGCTAGAATGCACCCCGATTGGGTCGTTGCCTACGGCAGACAGCTATATTACAATCCCGGCATTCCTGAGGCGCAGGAATTCATTGTCCAAGGCATAGCGGAGGTCGTCAAGAATTACCAAGTCGACGCCGTTCATATGGATGACTATTTTTATCCGTATAAAATTGCGGGCGTCGAATTTCCCGACTTGAGCACGTATGAACAATATGGAAAGGACCGCTTTTCAAATATTGAAGATTGGCGGAGGGACAACGTCAACCAGCTTGTCAAACAGATCAACGCCGCCGTCAAAAAAGAAAGAGCATCGGTCAAATTTGGGATCAGCCCCTTTGGTGTATGGCGAAATATAGCAGATGATCCGACGGGATCGAATACAGCCGCCGGAATGACAAACTATGACGACCTTTATGCTGACACGAGGGAATGGATCAGGCAGGGATACATCGATTACATCGCCCCGCAAATCTATTGGAGCATCGGCTTTGCCCCGGCTTCCTACGACATTTTAGTATACTGGTGGAAAAATGAAGTCAGCCAACGCCCCGTTCATTTATACATCGGACAAGCAGCCTATAAAATCAATCAAAACTCAGATCCCGCCTGGTCAGACCCTGAAGAATATCCGCGCCAGATCGCCTTAAACCGCGCCTCAAATGTGATGGGAAGCATCCATTTCAGCCTGAAAGATTTAAATCGGAACCCGCTCGGCATAAAAGACAGGCTGATCCAGGACTTGTACAAAAAACCGGCAGCTATTCCCGGTATGCCTTGGCTTGACAGCGTAAACAGCAAACAGTGAAAACTGATATTTTAGTGATACGGCCGCCGGTAACAGTACCAATCCATTTTGACAACGTTCAAAATGGATTTTTTGTGTTAAAAATCGCATGTATCGTGCACCTTAATAGATAAAAACAAGGAAAGAAAGGTTTAAATCAAATGGACATTTTCTTAGCGATTTTACCAGCGATTTTCTGGGGAAGCATTGTGCTCTTTAATGTAAAGCTTGGGGGCGGACCGTACAGCCAGGTGCTCGGTACGACATTCGGCGCTTTAATTTTTTCAATCGGAATCTACTTCGTCGTCCAGCCTGAATTATCCCCCCGTATATTTGCCGTCGGCGTCGTCTCCGGACTATTTTGGGCGCTCGGTCAGACCAATCAGCTGAAAAGCATCAAGTTGATCGGCGTGTCTAAAACGATGCCGATCTCAACAGGACTTCAGCTTGTATCCACTTCTTTGTTCGGCGTGCTTGTTTTTCGCGAGTGGGCGACGACAATCTCGATTGTTCTCGGGATTCTGGCGCTGATTTTCATCATCGTGGGAATCGTGCTGACATCGCTGGAAGACCGCAGCCAAAAATCGGAGGAAAAAACCGGCGACATGAAAAAGGGAATCGTGATTTTGCTGATTTCCACATTCGGCTATCTCGTGTATGTCGTCGTCGTACGGCTTTTCGATGTCAGTGGCTGGGCGGCTCTTTTTCCTCAGGCTATCGGCATGGTAGCCGGTGGCTTGATCTTGACATTCAGGCATAAGCCGTTTAATTTTTACGTCATCAAAAATATCATTCCGGGTTTAATCTGGGCAGCCGGAAACATGTTTTTATTCATTTCCCAGCCGCGGGTCGGCGTAGCGACCAGTTTTTCGCTATCGCAGATGGGAATCGTCATCTCAACGCTCGGCGGCATTATTTTGCTCGGCGAAAAGAAAACGAAGCGGCAGCTGATCGGTATCGCCATCGGCATTATATTAATCGTCACAGCCGGCGTTTTGCTGGGCATTGCAAAAGCTTAAGGACGGCTTCTCAAGCCGTCCTTTAATATGTGACAATGCCCTTAAGCGGCAGGTGGTCGGAAGCGCTCGGATCAACGGCGACAACTTCAGCCGCTGACACATGAAAAGACCGGCTGAGGAAGATGTAGTCCAAGCGCCGTCTCGGGCGGTGCGAAGGGTAGGTGAACCCCTGTCCGTATTGTCTTTCATCCCACAGGTCGGCCAGTTTTACCGAGACCTTTGTCCATCCCCGTGAACGAGGCTTCATATTAAAGTCTCCCATGACGATCACAGGCCGATCGCTCTCTTGAACCCTCTCGATTAAAAAATCCGTCTGCTTGCCGTGAAGCCACGGATTCAGACTCAAATGCGTAACAAAGACGCGAAAGAGCCGATCACCGATCCGGACATCAGCCTCAAGAAGAGACCTTCCTTCGATCAGCCCTTTGACAAAGTTGAATGAATGATGCCGTTCTTTCACAATTGGAAAACGCGTTAAGAGAGCGTTCCCGTATTGCCTGTTCACTGAAGAATCACCGGAACTCAATGAAAGGGAGGGGCAGTACGCATAGTGCATGTTCAATTGTTCTGCTAACGAACCGATTTGGTCTTCGTAATCGCTTCTATTGGAGAAATGCTGATCCACTTCATTAAGACCAACGATGTCGCAGCCGCTCTCTGCGATCACACCGGCTGTTCTCTCTAAATCAACGCGACGATCCCTTCCTTTTCCATGATGGATATTAAACGTCATGATGCCAAATTTCATAATCAACCCGCCTCTTCTTTAAGCTAAGCATATTGTACCTCCGGAACGATTAAAATATTTCTGCTGTCGGCGGAGCGAGATTAGGTTAAAATGACATTATGATATAAAGAGGAGTGTTCCTTGATGGCAAATAGCAGAACAAATCCAAAGGTTGATGAATTTTTAAGCAAAGCCGAGAAGTGGAAGAAAGAGTTTGAGAAGCTGCGTCAAATTGTTCTTGACTGTGAGCTGAACGAAGATTTCAAGTGGAAGCATCCTTGTTATACGTTCGAGAATAAAAACATCGTCTTAATCCATGGATTTAAAGAATATTGTGCGCTCTTGTTTCATAAAGGCGCATTGTTAAAGGACCCCAACGGGATTCTCATCCAGCAGACGGAGAATGTCCAAGCCGCGCGGCAGATTCGATTCACCAATGTACAAGAAATAGCTGAAATGGAAAACATCTTGAAAGCTTATATAAATGAAGCGATTGAAGTGGAAAAAGCCGGTCTTGAAGTCGATTTTAAAAAGGCTGCGGAATATACGATTCCAGAAGAACTGCAAAAAAAATTCGCTGAAATCCCGGCTTTAAAAACGGCTTTTGAAGAATTGACGCCGGGCAGGCAAAGAGCGTATATTCTTTATTTTTCTAAACCAAAACAATCGAAAACCCGAGAGTCGAGGATTGAAAAATATACACAGCAAATTCTCGATGGAAAGGGATTGAATGACTAGTCTATTGACAGAAGCGCTGTCATTGCCGAGCCAAGCTGAAAAAATGGCCGAAGAAACGGTGAATTGATCAGAACCGCTCAATTTAAATCCTCCGAGTCCTCGGGGGATTTTTAGCTCCTGTTCATTGTATAATTATGATTTGGAGGGATCATATTGCAAAACGTACTTACGTATATTTCATTGCCCTTGGCCATCATTCATATGGGAATCCTTTATGTCTGGCTTTTTCATTGGGAGCTGCTTGCTACAAAAACCGGATGTTTCATCTGGAGCTGTTCGATCATCATGGGCTTCATCCTTTTTACCGGCCGCAAAAGCGCCATGATAACAACACGCCTGATTTTTGCTTCAACATTAATGGTCATCATTTTAGTGATTTTCACATTGGCTATTGATGCTGTCACAAGCTCCATGCCCTGATGATCACCGCTTGATTATATAAAAAAACATTTATATAATGGATGCAATATACCGTCTGCAAAGCGCCTGAGATTGGAGGAATGTCATGACCGTACAAACGAAGCTTGATTCGAAAAGCACGGTGAGCTGCATGAAGATATTGAGCGATTCTACCCGGCTCTTGATCCTGAAACTGCTTCAGGAGAAACCTTATTGCGTCTGCCAGCTTGTCGATATGTTTGAAACAAGCCAGCCCGCAATCAGCCAGCATTTACGAAAGCTGAAAAGTGCAAATATGATCAAGGAAGAAAGAAGGGAACAATGGCGCTTTTATTCACTTCATGACGACTTTCCGGAGCGTGATTTGGTCCTTGCCATTCTCAAACAGATCGATGAACACGATGAGGTTCTTCAAACCGTTAAAAGAAAAGAAAGGCCCGTTTCGTGCCAATAAACAAACAGAGGGAGGACGGTCCCTCTGTTTCATATGCATTTATCATATAAGTATTGACTTATATAATAATTTTATTATAAGATGTGTCCGGAGAGGAAACTTATGAAGGAGGCGTACACGCGATGACGACAGTCTTAGCCACTTTGATTTTTCTGCTGACTCTCACGCTCGTGATTTGGCAGCCGAAAAATTTATCGATCGGCTGGTCGGCCTGCGGAGGTGCAGCGCTGGCTTTCATCGCCGGGGTCGTCAATTTTCAGGATGTATTAGATGTGACAGGAATCGTATGGAATGCGACTTTGACTTTTGTCGCAATCATCATCATCTCCCTGATTCTTGATGAAATCGGATTTTTCGAGTGGGCCGCCCTGCACATGGCCAAGGCAGCGAAAGGAAACGGCATTCGGATGTTCGTCTATGTCTCCTTGCTGGGAGCCGTAGTAGCCGCGCTGTTTGCCAATGACGGAGCTGCTTTAATTTTGACGCCGATTGTCCTTGCCATGGTACGCGCGTTACATTTTCAAGAAAAGCTCGTTTTTCCTTTTATTATCGCAAGCGGATTTATCGCGGATACGACATCGCTGCCGCTTGTCGTCAGCAACCTTGTCAATATTGTCTCAGCAGACTTTTTCAACATCGGATTTATCGAATATGCAACAAGAATGATTGTTCCAAATCTGTTTTCGCTTATTGCAAGCATGATCGTACTTTTTTTGTTTTTCAGAAAAAGCATTCCGCGGCATTATGACATGACAAATGTAAAACAGCCGGCAAAGGCGATTCAAGACAGGAAAATGTTCCGCTTGTCATGGCTGATATTAGCCGTTTTGTTGGCGGGATACTTTATCAGCGAACTGCTCGCAATCCCCGTCTCAATCATCGCAGGCGTGATCGCCGTCATTTTCTTATTCACAGCGAAAAACAGCCCGGCGGTGCAAACGAAGAAAGTGCTGAAGGGAGCGCCTTGGGCGATTGTTTTCTTTTCACTAGGAATGTATGTCGTCGTATACGGTTTGAGAAACGCCGGCTTAACGGACGTTCTCTCACAGGTCATACAGACTGTCAGCGATCAAGGGCTGTTTGCCGGAACAATCGGAATGGGCTTTATCGCAGCCATCCTGTCTTCATTCATGAACAATATGCCGACGGTGATGATTGATGCACTAGCGATTCACAGTACCGACACACACGGGATTTTCAGAGAAGCGCTGATTTACGCCAATGTCATCGGCTCTGACCTCGGTCCGAAAATCACGCCGATCGGCTCCTTGGCGACGCTTTTGTGGCTTCACGTCCTTTCACTGAAAGGCGTAAAGATTTCTTGGGGAACCTATTTTAAAACAGGTGTCATTTTGACCATTCCAACCCTGTTCATCACGCTTGCCGGACTTTATGTGTGGCTGTTGATCATCCATTAAACATGATAGGAGAAGATGACCAATGTCAAAAAAGACCATCTATTTTTTATGCACAGGCAACTCTTGCCGCAGCCAAATGGCTGAAGGCTGGGCGAAGAAATATCTCGGAGACGATTGGAATGTCCACAGTGCAGGGATTGAAGCGCACGGTTTAAACCCAAACGCGGTCAAAGCCATGCGAGAAGCAGGCATCGATATTTCCGAGCAGACGTCCGATATCATTGATCCCGATATCTTACACAACGCAGACCTCGTCATTACGCTGTGCGGGGACGCGGCTGATAAATGCCCGATGACACCTTCGCATGTCAAGCGCGAGCATTGGGGTTTTGACGATCCCGCCAAAGCAGAAGGGACAGAAGAACAAAAATGGGCTTTCTTTCAGCGCGTGCGCGATGAAATTGGAGAGCGGATCAAGCGATTTGCGGAGACAGGTGAATAAATACAAAGCTCAAGTATTGTTACTTGAGCTTTGTATTTTTTAGAAACATATAAAAACACGTCTGGAAAGAACGTACCAGAATGCATGCGGCCCTTCATGTAAAAATATAGAAATCAATCAATGCACCCGAGGAATTCTGGAAAATCCATTGCCATCGGCTGGACGAGTACCAAGGGATTCGCGGCGGTCACTAAAAAACTACAGGCCGGGGACTTTTCACTTGAAAAAGAAAAGATGACCTGACTTAAATGTTACTTGTTTTCTTTACCTAAAACTGCTGGAGAAGCGCATGACATTCTAATGTTTAATTCAGGATCCATTTTTTGAGTTAATGGGATTGAGCCCGGCTCACGAATAAGAGTCAGCAGAGAATCAACCATTTTGTGAGCCAATTGATCGATTGGAACCCCGACGCTCGTCAGCGGGGTTTCAAGGCTTGCCATTTGAGGAATATTATCATAAGAAATTAAAGATAGGTCTTCCGGTATACGGAGCTGTTGTTCTTTTACGGCTCGTAAAATCCCTACACTGATATCGTAGCTTCCGCTAATGATTGCTGTAGGTTTTGTGGTTTGTTGTAATAGCTTTTTCGCAGCAGTGTAACCGTTATACCAGCTTAAACCATTAGTATTTAAAATACTATTTCGACTTAATTTCAAACCGGCTTCCATCATCACCTCTTCAAACCCTTTGCTTTTTTCAATCTGACGCTTGTCGGCTGGGGAGAGGTCGCCGACGTAGCTAATGTTTTTGTGGCCGAGTTGATACAGATACGTAACGGCTTTGTAAATTGCTTTTTTATGATTAACATCGATAATAGGATGTGTATGTTCACCCGACACTCCGTAAGATAAGATAGGAATCGTTAATCCAGCAGCATCACTAAGCTGAGTTTCTCCGCCTTCTTCAAAAATCATGATCCCGTCCACGCGAAAACTCTTGAACAATTCTACTGCCTCTTTAGCTTTGTTAACAGACAAAATCATTGAATAGCTGTTCTTTTCGACCACTTCATTTATTTTTGTAACAAGTGCCGATAAAGCGATTCTTTCAATTGTAGGCCAGACAAGACCGATCGTTTGACTTTTTTTAGATGCCAAGCTTCTCGCTGCAAAATTCGGAGTATACCCTAATTGTTCGGCAACTTGCAAGACCTTTTTCTTTGTATCCGGTTTTACAAGAGGGCTGTTTCTTAAAGCCTTTGAGACTGTTGAATAGCTTACTCCGGCAGCATGGGCGATGTCTTTGATGGTTACAGTCATTTTGGATCCTCCAAAAAATCTTTAAAAATATAATATTGCAAATTTTCCGAAATGATTTTATGATAATAAATAACAACGTTGTTATTATAAATGATACATCATAAAATAACAATCATATACATCTGCCGAAGGAAATAACAACGTTGTTAAAAAAACTTTTCGGATGATGAAGCAACGTTTATTTTTAACAACGTTGTTAAACTTACCGTAAAGGAGGGGAAGGGTGAGAAAGACGATCATCTAATGTCTTGCACCACTAAAATATTACACAAATTGTTACTGAACATAATCGGAAACGGGATTCAGGGGATAAACCGAAACATACAATGCAAAAATTCTGCTTATTCGTTCACTATTTGAGCGAAATTGTAAACGCTATCAAAAAAATATGACGATGAAAGAAAACATGAATCGCAATCAATCATTGGTTAGAAAGCAACGGTCCATGAGATTCAAGGAGGGTAGTTCATGAGAAAAATGCTATCCGTGTTTTTTGTATGTGCTTTAATCTTTGGAATGCTTACGGGGTGTAAAAGCAGCGATGTAATAGGCACCGATAAAACCGTAACGTTACGGCTTGCTCACAACCATAATGAGGAGCACCCCGTCCACAAGTCTTTACTCAAATTTTCAAAAGACGTAGAAAAGAAAACCAATGGCACTGTTAAAGTGCAATTGTATCCAAATGCTCAGCTCGGTTCAGAGCGTGAAGTGATTGAATTGACACAAACCGGGGCTGTCGATTTGGCTAAAGTAAGTGCAAGCGCTTTAGAAAGTTTTTCAGAGGTCTACTCCATCTTCAGCCTGCCTTATTTATTTGACAGCAAACATCATTTCTATGAAGCCATGGACAGTGATATTGCAAAAGACATGTATGATACAACGAAAAACATAGGTTTTATTGGATTAACCTACTATGATGCCGGTTCACGGAACTTTTACACAAAGAACAAACCGATTATGCACCCAAATGACCTTAAAGGTTTAAAAATTCGGGTACAGCCGAGTGCTACAGCGATTCGAATGGTAGAACTCATGGGTGGAGCACCTACTCCAATGGATTATGGAGAAGTGTATACAGCATTGCAGTCAAGTGTAATCGATGGCACCGAAAACAACGAAATGGCTTTAACAAGCAGCAATCACGGGGAAGTGGCAAAAGAATATTCGTACTCAGAACATGCGATCGTTCCGGATATTTTAATCATGAATTTGGACAAAAAGGATCATTTAAGTGAAGAGCAGCAGCATGCGGTGATCGAAGCGGCGAAAGAATCTACTGAGTATCACAAAATCGTTTGGGCTGAAGAAACTGAAAATGCGGTTAAGAAAGCAAAGAAAATGGGAGTGAAGTTCCACAAACCAGACAAGACTCCATTCCGGGAAGTGGTAAGCCCGCTTCATGATAAGTTTGCCAAAAAAGAATTGATCGGAAAATACTATAAAGAAATTCGTGCGAAAGCTAAAAAAGTAAAATGACTCTGGATGAATGAGCAGGGAGGAGGGATGTATATGCTAGCTTTAAAAAAAGCAGTGAATAAAACGATTGAATGTTTGACTTGCGCACTAATGGCCATCATGGTTTTGGTTGCGATATGGCAAGTATTTACGCGATATGTACTAAATTCCCCCAGTACGTTTTCAGAAGAATTTTTACGCTATTCACTGATATGGATCTCTATGTTGGGCGGCGCCTATGCATTTTGGAAAAAAAAGCACTTGGCGATTGAATTTATCGTTCGAAAACTTCCAATAAAAGCAGCTGTTTTCCTTCATACTTTCATTCAGATTCTTTTGATTGCTTTTGCTCTGATTGTGTTGGTTTTAGGAGGTTCGAAAGCAGTGATCACCACAATGGAGCAATCTTCAGCAGCATTAGGGATACCGGTTGGATTTGTTTATCTATCACTTCCTGTTGCAGGCATACTCATCATTGGATACAGCTTGGCCGGTTTATATGAATCTTTACATGAATTCAATTCAAAACAAAAGTCAGGTGATGATGTAAAAAAAGCAGCAAAGATGTGACTGAGGCTTTTTAAAAACTAAAAAAGAGGTGAAATGATATGGCCATAGCAGCCGGTCTCATTTTATCGGCAGTATTCTTCATATTGTTGTTTCTCGGCGTTCCGATTTCTGTAAGCATTGCGACGGCGTCCATTGTAACAATGCTTACCATTTTTCCTTTTGATGTTGCCATTTTCACTTCGGCGCAAAAAATGGTCACTGGAATCGACAGCTTTGCTTTATTAGCGGTACCGTTCTTCATTTTATCAGGCATTATTATGAATAATGGCGGTATTGCAATGCGGCTCATTAACTTCGCAAAATTGATCAGCGGCAGGCTGCCCGGTTCTCTGGCCCATACAAATGTTGTCGGAAACATGTTATTCGGTTCGATTTCCGGTTCGTCTGTAGCTGCTGCTGCTGCAATCGGCGGGGTCATGTCGCCGCTGCAAGAAAAGGAAGGATATGACCGGACTTACTCTGCAGCAGTAAACATTGCTTCTGCACCAACTGGTTTACTTATTCCGCCCAGCGGTCTTTTGATCATTTTCTCATTAGTCAGCGGCGGAACATCTGTAGCCGCTTTATTTATGGCGGGCTATTTGCCCGGAATTTTGTGGGGGCTGGCTACGATGGTTGTCGCCTATATGATTGCAAAAAAGAAAAAGTATCCTGTTGCGCCAAAGATTACGATGAGTCAAGGTTTTAAAGTGCTTCTCGATGCGATTCCAAGCCTGTTGCTCATTGTAATCGTAATCGGGGGTATTATCGCCGGTATATTTACAGCAACTGAAGGTGCAGCAATAGCGGTGGCTTATTCCTTATTGTTATCGCACTTTTATAGGACATTGAAATGGAAACAGCTCCCCAAAATGCTGCTGGAAACGGTCGAAATCACAGCCGTTATTATGTTTTTGGTTGGGACTTCAACGATGCTGTCATTGGTCATGGCGTTTACAGGCATACCGACGGCAATCAGCGATGGAATTCTAGGGATTACAGATAACCCCATTTTGATCCTGCTGATGATGAATATCATCTTATTAATAATCGGTACATTTATGGACATCACTCCGGCTGTTTTAATTTTCACTCCAATCTTTCTGCCAATTGTTCAAAGCTTTGGCATGGATCCCGTGCATTTTGGAATTATGATTGTATTTAACCTTTGTATCGGCAATATCACTCCTCCTGTGGGAAGTGCTCTGTTTGTGGGATGCAGCATAGGTAAAGTTGATATTGAACGAGTGGTTAAACCGATTCTTCCATTTTACGCTGCGATCATGATCGTCCTTTTAATTGTTACCTACATTCCACAAATCAGCTTAATGCTGCCTCAATTATTTGGACTTTAAGACAGGAGGCGTCTGTTTAATGTCAATTAAAGAAACCTACATGTTTACATTTATAAAAGAAGAGAAAAATGTGCTGCATTTTCATTTAAATGACAGCAATGCGCAAGCAAAAATATTCATTCTTGAAGAAGATATGATTCGGATTTTGCTGACAGAGGGAGAAGCGTTAACGCTTGAAAAAACGTGGAGTGTCGCGCCTGGACAGATCGATGTACCATGGGAGGGACGCCATCGTTTAGACATGAGCGGATTTACATTGCCTCAATACGAATGTCAGCAAATCAAAGATGTTTTTATCGTGAAAACCGGCAAGATCAAGCTTCATGTTCAATTGAACGGTTTTAGGATCAGCTGGTTTTATCACAATGGTTCTGAATGGATCAATGTTGCAAACGATCGGCGAACACAAGGGTATAATTTTGAAGGGGCTTTTGGAAAGGGCGTATACCATTATTTACAACGCGATTTCCAGGAACAATATTTTGGATTTGGCGAGAAAACGGGAAACATCGATAAACACGGGAAACGCTACCGGATGTTAAATATCGATGCGATGGGGTATGACGCAGAGTGGTCAGATCCGCTATACAAACATATTCCATTTTATATTACACGCCATAAGAAAACAGGCATTTCCTATGGAATTTTCTATGATAATCTATCAGCTTCCATTTTTGATATGGGTTTAGAGCTTGATAACTATCATGGACTGTACCGCTATTATCAGGCCGAAAAAGGGGATTTAGACTACTACTTCATAGCCGGTCCGAAAATAAAAGATGTAGTCGAAACATTCTCTTGGTTGACAGGCAAAACGATCTTGCCGCCAAAATGGAGTCTGGGCTATTCAGGCTCTACGATGAGCTATACCGATGCTCCAAATGCACAAGAACAATTAAAAAATTTCGTTCATCTTTGTGAAGAACATGATATATTATGCGATTCGTTTCAGTTATCGTCAGGATACACATCTATCGGTGACAAACGTTATGTCTTTAACTGGGATGAGAGCAAAATTCCTGCTCCAAAAGAGATGGTGCAACAATTCCATGAGAAGGGCGTGCGCTTATGCGCCAACATTAAACCGTGTTTGCTAAAGGATCATCCGTACTTTGATGAACTAAAAGAAAAAGAAATGTTTATCGTAAACGGAGAAACACAAAAACCGGAAATGGCTCAATTTTGGGATGATATTGGAGCTTATTTAGACTTCACGAATCGCCAAACGTTCGACTGGTGGAAGGCTCAAGTGACAGAAAAGCTGTTGGAATACGGAATTGATTCAACCTGGAATGACAATAACGAGTTTGAAATATGGAGTCAAAACGCCAAGTGTCACGGTTTCGGCAAAGAAGTGGAATTTGAACTGATCCGCGCGCTTCATCCGCTTTTAATGATGAAAGCGTCTTTCGAGGCGCAGCTAGAACATAACCCGGAATTACGCCCGTATTTGATCTCAAGATCCGGCTGTCCCGGCATGCACCGTTATGCACAAACTTGGACCGGTGACAACCGAACAAGCTGGAAAACATTAAAATTTAATATTCAAACTGGCATCGGTTTAAGTTTATCAGGCATTTACAATTTCGGCCATGATGTCGGGGGATTTTCAGGACCGGCCCCTGAACCGGAGCTATTCGTAAGATGGGTGCAAAACGGCATCATGCATCCGAGATTTACCATTCATTCGTGGAACGATGACGGGACAGTTAATGAACCATGGATGTTTCCTGAAACAATCGATGAAATCCGTGAACTCATTAAGTTTAGACATAAGATCATCCCTTACATTTACACCGCGCTATATGAGGCGCACCAACATTATCAGCCGATCATTCGACCGACATTTTATGATTTTGAACATGATGAGAAAACATTTGAAGAAAACGATGAATTTATACTTGGTGAATCTTTGCTGGTTGCATCTGTCGTCGAAAAAGGAATGACGGAGCGGGAGGTGTATTTACCAAACTATGAAAAAGGCTGGTACGATTTCCATACGGGAATTTGGCATGAAGGAGGAAAGACAGTCGTTCTGCCTGCACCATTACATTATACTCCGCTATTAGCGAAAGCGGGAGCGATCGTTCCGGTAAATGATGCAAAAGTGACATTCCAAACAAAGAACCGAGATGAAAGAGGATTTTTGTTATTCCCATTCAAAGGAAAAGGAAAATCGACTTATCGTTTGTACGAAGATGATGGGTTAACAAATGAATATACTTATACATTTGCCTTTATTCATGTCGATATGGAAACAACAGTAGACGGGATCAAGCTTTCAATACAAAAAGAAGGAACATACGAGTTACCGTATGATCAACTCACTTTTCACGTACCAAATGGAGAAAAGAGAAAACTGATCGTAAATGGCACAGAGCTGGAAAGCAAGAACGGAGAGTTTTCTTACAGTTTGCCGTGTGGTTAAAAGATGAAGGCCACATGATGATAATGGTTTCCATTACTCGAGCAAGAATCTTTGGCCGCGGTTACATCCCGGCAAGCTGAATTTTGTCATCGAGCATAATACATGAATCATTATCACGAAAATTTATGTAAGCGAATACTAATCAGCAAATTCTTTTTTGGAAAATCGGTCCAATATATTGTGATTGTCATGCGAAATGATGACATCGAATGTTAAATAAAAAGAGGGAAGAGGATGGGAGAGCCATGCAAATGACGTTTCGATGGTATGGAGACAGCGATCCGGTCACATTAGAGTATATTCGGCAAATTCCCGGCGTTACTGGAATTGTTTCGGCTATTTATGATATTCCTGTAGGGGAAGCCTGGCCTTATGAGAAAATTGCAGAGTTAATAGAAAAAATTGAAAATCATGGTTTATCGTTAAGTGTCATTGAAAGTGTACCTGTCCATGAAGATATTAAATTAGGTCTTCCGACAAGAGATCAATATATTGAAAACTATAAAACGACGATACGCAACTTGGCAAAAGCGGGTGTTAAAATCGTTTGTTATAATTTCATGCCTGTCTTTGACTGGACTCGTTCTTCTTTAGACTATGCACTAGAAGACGGTTCTACAGCATTAATTTATGAAGAAGAAAAAGTTAAACAAATGAACCCTTTGCATGGTGAACTAAAACTTCCCGGTTGGGACACAAGCTATGAAGATGGACAGCTAAAGAATCTTTTTCAACAATACCAGCACGTTACGGAAGAGGATTTATGGGAAAATCTTTCGTATTTTATTAAAGCGGTTATACCGGCGGCAGAAGATGAACAAGTCAAAATGGCGATTCACCCGGATGATCCGCCATGGCCTATCTTTGGACTGCCTCGAATCATAACGAACAAAGAGAATTTGGAGCGGTTGACTAATCTCTATGACAGCTCCTTTAACGGTTTGTGTTTATGCAGCGGGTCGCTGGGAGTAAATTCAACAAATGATATTCCGGAATTGATTCGTTATTTCGGAAAAAAAGGAAAAGTCAACTTTGTGCATCTGAGAAACATTAAGATCAACGGGGAAAAGTCATTTCAAGAATCTTCCCACCGTTCAGAAGACGGTTCTTTAGATATGTATGAAATCGTAAAAGCATTAAGAGATATTGATTTTGCCGGGCCAGCCAGACCGGATCACGGGAGAATGATTTGGGGAGAGACCGGAAAACCGGGTTATGGTTTATATGACCGGGCGCTGGGTGCAGTGTATTTAAATGGAATGTGGGAAACATTGACGAAAGAAAAGAAGCGGATCGCCTTTGAATGCAATAAATGAACAAACTAACTAAAATGCAGAGACGGGGGATGAATGTGCAGATACCTTTTCATGTCAACTTGAAAGATAAGGTGGCTGTAGTGACAGGTGGAGGCGGCATTTTATGCAGCTGTTTCGCTAAAGCATTAGCTCAATGCGGTGCAAAAGTAGCAGTAGTCAGCCGAAGAGTTGAATCGGCTGACAGAGTAGCGAAAGAGATCCAAGAAAACGGAGGCGAAGCACTTGCTCTTACAGCAAACGTCCTTGATAAACAAAGCCTTGAACAAGCGAAACAACTCATTAACAGAACCTTCGGCAGATGCAATATCCTAATTAACGGTGCAGGCGGCAACCATCCAAAGGGAACAACAGATAAAGAATATTTGTATAAAAAAGACTTGAATACTAAAGAATTGACTACGTTTTTTGATTTAGAAATAGAGGGTGTAAGGTCTGTATTTGATGTAAACTTTCTTGGCACACTGTTAACCACTCAAGTATTTGCAAAAGACATGGCTGATCACGACGGAAATGTGATCGTTAACATCTCATCCATGAACGCCTATACGCCGCTTACGAAAATTCCCGCCTACAGCGGTGCAAAAGCGGCTGTCAGTAACTTTACACAATGGCTTGCTGTGCATATGTCAAAAGTCGGTATTCGTGTCAATGCCATTGCCCCAGGCTTTTTTCTTACCGCCCAAAATAGGAGCCTATTGCTCAATGAAGACGGAACGTATACAGAGCGGGCACAAAAAATTATCAACCAGACGCCGTTGGAGAGATTTGGGGTTCCGGAAGATTTAATCGGAACATTATTATGGTTGGTAAGCGATAAAGCATCGCAATTTGTCACTGGAACCATCATACCGGTCGATGGAGGATTCTCCGCCTATTCTGGAGTATAACGAAGAGGATTTGCTCCAAAAAGCTGATTTTCAACACTGATAAAAATCCCAATTTCTCTGTGTCACATTGAGAAATTGGGATTTATTCATTCAATTTTTCCTTTTTACAGGCAAGAAGATAAACAACATTCTTGTATGATCTGCTTCCTTATTTCTTCAATTGCTACGTAATACAAAATCTTTTCAATTGATAGGCATTGTTTTGTTATTGTTTGACAAAGGTGTTATAACTGTTTATATTGTATATATACAGTTATAACGAATAGAGGGATGTCATGCTTTGAATATCATCATTTCAAATTCATCTGATGAACCGATTTATTTGCAGATCGTCAACCAATTAAAAGATCAAATTGTCAAGGGAGAACTCTCGGAGTCTGAGGCGCTTCCATCGATCAGAAACCTGGCCAAAGAGCTTAAAATCAGCGTAATTACAACAAAAAGAGCCTATGACGAGCTGGAGAGAGAAGGGTTTATCGTCACAGTTGCGGGAAAGGGCTCATATGTCGCAGCCATCAACAAAGACATGCTGCGAGAAACAAAAGTCAAATTGATCGAAGAACACATAGCAGAAGCCGTCACTGAAGCGAAACAAATCGGCTTTACATACGAGGAACTCCAAGAGATGCTCAAACTGGTTTATGAGGAGTGGTAAAAGTGACCAGCATACTGGAATTAAAAAATGTATCAAAACATTATCAAGATTTCTCTTTAAAAAACATCAACTTCTCGCTTGAAAAAGGATATATCATGGGTTTTATCGGCCCGAACGGAGCCGGAAAAAGCACAACCATCAAGCTGATCATGAACCTGATCAAAAAAGACGAAGGGGACATCAGCATTTTCGGTCTCGACAATGAAAAGCACAATATCGAAATCAAGCAGAGGATCGGCTTTGTTTACGATGAAAATCATTTTTACGAAGAACTGACGCCGAACGAAATGAAAGGAATCATCAGACCGTTTTACAAAAAGTGGGATGAGGCTGTTTTTCAGCGGTACGCAAAAGACTTCCAGCTCCCTTTAAACAGGCAGATCAAAAACTTGTCAAAAGGGATGAAGATGAAATTCTCACTGGCGGTCGCGCTTTCCCATCATGCCGAATTATTGATCATGGATGAACCGACATCAGGACTCGATCCTCTTGTCAGATCGGAACTCCTCGACGTGCTGCAAACATTGCTGCAGGATGAAAACAAGTCGATTTTCTTTTCGACGCATATTACCTCTGATTTAGAAAAAGTAGCGGACTATATCACTTTCATTCATAACGGCCGGCTCGTACTGAGCAAAACAAAGGATGAGCTGTTGGAGGAGTACTGCATTGTAAAAGGAGACCTCGATACGCTGCATAAAGGGAGCGAAGACGCCTTAATCGGCATCAAGAAAAACAGCTACGGCTTCGAAGCGCTCTCCAAAGATAGGCGGGAAGTCGTTCAGCATTTCGGGGATTCCGTCATGATCGAAAAACCGACTTTGGAGGATATTTTAGTATTTTCAACCGGCAGGAGTGATCAACATGTATCATCTTATTAAAAAGGATATTTTAATGCAAAAAAGGGCAATGAAACTCTCGCTGTTATTGATGATTTTTTTCACTTTTACATTGTCGCAGCTTGAGCTCGTCGGATATACAGTGGCGGTTTTGGCTGTCACATATCAGCTGGCATTAGGCGCAAGCTCCTTAGAAGACAAAAACAACAGTGATAAAATCCTGATCAGCTTGCCCATTAAAAGAAACATCATCGTCTTATCAAAATATGTATCGGTTTATGTCTATGCGGCTTATGCCATTCTCTTCTATTCTTTGATCAATGCGATCGGACATATGCTGCATTTGCCGCTTGATTTCCCATTGACACTTTCAGGCGTCATGGGTGCTGTTGTGGCTGTCACTTTATTTAGCTCGATCTCATTTCCGTTGCTTTTTAAGTACGGCTATTTGAAGTCCAAAATGGCCAATATCATCATATTTTTCGTCATTATATTTGGAGGGACGGCCTTATTTAAATTTATAAACGCGGGGGAAAATCTCGCACTAAGCCAAAAACTAACGGCTTTTCTGAGCGAAATGTCAAATGCGGGGACATTCATCCTTTTGGTTGGCGTACTGCTCGTGATGATCTCTGTTTCATATGCAATATCGCTCAGCTTTTATAATAAAAGAGAATTTTAACGTTTAAGGATCAGCGGGAACAGCTTCGCTGATCCTTTTTCCGTTGCTCAGAACGGTACGGCTGGTTTACTTTCCTCCCACTATCATCTATTATAAAAAATTCCTATAAAAGAAAAATTTCCATGTTGATAAAAGCATTTTTTCCGGAAGTTTCGGTAAAAAACGAAACTTTTGGCCCTTTTATTTCACTGTATAATGTAAACGGTTACGTTTATAGTATACTTATACTATCATTTCTTTTAAGTGAAACTGACGGGAAGGATAGAAAAACAGGTGAGAGAGATATGAATACAAGGCAAAAAGACATTCTGAATCTGTTGTTATCTGAACCTGAAGACTATTTAGTCGTACAAGATTTCGCAGACAAGGTAAAGTGTTCTGAAAAAACGATCAGAAATGATCTGAAAACGATTGAAGATTATCTCAATCGGCATTCTGATGCTCAACTGATTCGCAAACCGGGACTGGGCGTTTATTTGAATATTGAAGATCAGGAAAGGGTCCGTTTAAGCCGGCAGTTATATACCGAACATCACACCGCACAGCAGCAATCTGATGAAGAAAGAATGCTGCAAATCGCTTATCAGTTATTAATGCATCCAAAGCCGGTTTCTGCAAAAGAAATGGCTGCCGAGCATTTCTTGAATAAGTCTTCCATCAAAAGGGATTTGAATCAAATCGAAGTTTGGCTCCAGCGGTTTGGCCTCACTTTGTTGTCCAAGCAGCGCCTCGGTTTAAAGATCGAAGGTAGTGAAAAAAATAAGAGAAAAGCGTTGGCGCGCATCTCGGAGTTGATTGACAACCCGGAGTTTACAAGCCGATTTATTAAAAGTCAATTTTTAAGCCATGAAGTGGAATTTGTTAAAAGCGAAATCAGATCATTGCAAAAGCGACATTCTTTATATTTCACTGATGAAACGTTCGAAAACTTACTGTTGCATACACTGCTGATGATTCGCCGCATCAAAATGAAACAGCCGATTACCATTTCTCCGGGAGAAATCGATACAGTCAAAAAGAAAAAAGAATTTCAGTGGACGTTTGCTTGTTTAAAACGGCTGGAAGCGGTTTTTGCGATCCGCTTTCCTGAAGAAGAGGCCGTCTATTTAACATTGCATATATTAGGCGGCAAAGTCCGTTACCCATTTGGGAAAGAAGGGGAGAGCGGACTTGAAAACCCTTTGCTTCCAAAGGTTGTCGAATATTTAATCCAGCGTGTCTCAGAGTTGAAAATGATGGATTTTCGCGAGGACCGGGTTTTGATTAACGGATTAAAAATTCACCTAAATACCGTTTTAAACCGGCTGAGCTATGACCTTTCCGTATCAAATCCGATGCTCAACGATATCAAAAAAATGTACCCCTATCTGTTTCACATTGTCATTGATGTTCTTGAAGACATCAACCAAACGTTTTCACTTTCGATTCCCGAGGAAGAAGCCGCCTATCTGACATTGCATTTTCAAGCGGCGATCGAGCGCTTCAGCTATGGAAAAGACAAGCATAAAAAAGCGATTATCGTCTGTCATATGGGCATCGGGATGTCACAACTGCTGCGGACAAAAATCGAACGGAAATTCCACCAAATCGCCGTGATGGACTGCATCGCAAAAGCTGATTTGGCGGACTATACTGCACGACATGAAGATATCGAGCTTGTCATATCAACGGTCCGCCTGGAGGATTTATCAATTCCTCATATCGTTGTATCACCGCTGCTCGAGGCGGCTGATGAGAAAAAGCTCAGCGCTTTTATGGATCAGCTCGGTGAATCCTCCCGACAAACACAAAAAACGTTTAAAGTACTGAATGACACGACTCCTTTCCTCGTCTTCCTGCAGCAAGAATCAGAACACCGCTACAAGCTGATTGAACAGCTGGCAATGGCTTTATACGAGAAAGGCTATGTGGAAAAAGAATATGCTGTACACGCCGTCATGAGAGAAAAAATGTCGGCGACAAACATCGGAGCGGGCATCGCCATTCCTCACGCGAACGCCAAATTGATTAAACAATCAGCCATTGCGATCGCCACATTAAAAGAGCCGCTTGACTGGGGCTCTGAAAAAGTATCGCTCGTCTTTATGCTGGCTGTCAAACACGAGGATCAAAACATGACAAAACAATTGTTTCAAGAGCTGTCCAGCTTAAGCGAGCAGCCGGCTTTCATCCAAAAGCTGACGAAAGAAACAAATGTGATGACATTTTTATCTTATTTGGATTATTAAAAACGGGGCTCTGGCCTTCATCAACATTCAAGAAAATATTGATATACACATGATAAACGGCAACAGAATGGGATAGGTGAGCAATTCTGCTTATCCTATTCTTTTTTGTATTGCAGGCTACCACAACAAAGGGTGATGATTTTCACAAAATTAGATTTTTCATTAGCATTAAAGTCTTTTTCATATTGCTGAACTGAACAATAATTCAGTAAATATGCTGGTGAATTTGTCCAATTATGAGCGGTTGATGAGACTGCTCTTTTTTATTTCGTAATAACTGTTTCTCGTAAATCAGACGAACTCACCAACCTCAATGACCTGTTTAACATCCATCTCTTCTGATATAATTTAACAATAGAGTAAACACTTAGAGACTTTCATTAATAAAGATGAATCCAACGGGAGTGGTTCGCTCATCTACTTAAAAATAAACCTTCTTTGGATATACCTGAATATTATTTAATAGAAATTAAGAAGGGTATGATATTTTATGAGAATTCTTTGGTTTTTTTTGGGTGGTGCTCTGATTGGAATAATAATGAGTACTATTAGAGAAAATTTTTCGTCTGCTGTGACAACAACTGTTTTAGTGGTTCTTATGACTGCTTGTTTGATTTTTGACCTGGTTAAACGTAAGAGGAGTCAAGATCAGAGTGATAAAAAATATGAGTTTATATGGTGGATCGCAACAATTCTCATGGTTCTAGTGATGACTTTTAATGCTGTCTTTTTAAAAATTGATCCTAAGTATAATATCATCGTTGTATTGATTCACATTTTGTTTATGGTGATTATTAAGAGTAAATGGAATAAAGCTAAGACAGACTAAGCAGGTGGTCGACCTGCTTTTTTCGTTCCATTCTGGCAGGCTTATTTCCGGTGTCTGCATGGGATTTTTCATCTTCAATTTCAAAATAAAAAAGACATCCATCAGGACGCCTTCTCCATTTCAGAATTAACTTGTTCCAATAAGCTTCGATATTGAACTGCTCTTGCTCGGTGTGTCCTTCCTTTATCCATTCCCAAACTAAACGAATAAAAGATTATTACTGAAGAAATAATTCCAATAGTAATTGACATATAAGTAGGGTGTCCCTCATTTTCGAAGGTAAAATAGTATATGAGTTGAGTTACGAAAAAGGTACTTACAGTGGCTAACCCCGGTACAACCTTTGTATTATCAGAGTACTCTTCAATCTCTTTCATTCTTGCGATAGACAAAATTATAGTGTCCAGATCTAATCCCCTGATCCGTTGCAGCTCAGCTTTTTTATCTTTAGATGACCAATAACCTAAACACTCACTAATATAGAAGGTTAATTCTTTATCAGTCCATTGAAGTAAGACTTCCTCTAAATTTTTTGCTTCTTTTATATAAAAATTATTCTTTTTCCAAATAGGCCACCAGTTAGAGATTTTTGTTTTAATTTGATTATTTGACCTTGTTTCAGAAGTGGGGAAACCTTTTTGGTTTTCTCTATCATCTTTAGCTTGCTCAAGTAATGTTTTGAAATAGGCGGCTGTTGTTACCTTATTTTTATCAATCAACAATGCTCCAAATATAATTCCAGCGAATATAAGAGCAACAAGTCCGTAGGTTGCATTTAAACCTTGAGCAATCTTATCTGTAATATTATTAAGTTCAACACCAACATCAGTAAGCAACTTTATGACTCCAATAGCCAAGTTGAAAATCATTACAAAAAATGCAGCATTTTTGGAATTTTCGAAGCTTGTTTCAATCCTAGTCATTCGGGCAATTCCAGAGGAAAGATCTTTGTCGTCTAACTGTTTAAGTGCTTCATATTTGTCCATTTGGCCAGAATAGCTCTGTCCTTCAGGGGAACTCCTTTCTAATAAACTTGATTAATTTTCTTGATTTCGATGTCACAAGCTGATGTTTTACGATTTCACTAAATTCCACCAATATTTACCTCGATCCTATTATCGGGTAAATGTGGGAAATTTTAAAGGTGGAGATAATACTGAAGACTGCAATATGCTATACTTTACTCACCAAAATATCGGAGGCAGAACATTGATTAACTTTGATTCTAATAAATTCAAGCAAATCCTTGACGTCGTTTCAAACCCACCAAATCCAAAGGATACAAAGGTAAGAAGTTATTACTCGGATCAAGAGTATGTAAGCTTTGAGCTTGATTTTGAAAATGTAGATGTCGCCTTGCGTATTGCTGGGCTGTTAGGAAAGCACGCTACGAACTTTACTATAACCACATTAAATTTCCCTGACACAAATAAAATTGATTCTATTCAATTTATGGTTTTCAAAATTAATGACGCGGAACTTTTAAAGATCCTAGATCAAATATAAAAGCCATCCCCACTGAAAAGAAGGGGAGTGTAGTTCAAGTAGTTCGGTTGGAGGGAAGTGCTTCATTTTCGCTTAACATCTTAAATGCTGTTCCATGTTGATTGTGAAATTGCTGCGGATGCTTTTTGAATTAACTTTTTTCTTTGTGCTCTCCAGGTTTCAACTTTTCTGTTATTACGTTCTTTAGGAACCTTTCGACATCTTTCCCAGTTACAATGGGTTTGCCTCTCTTTTCCGCATCCATAAGTTGTCTCCTTCAGTCCCGAATATTTTTACAATTCGCCACTCATTCCGAGCCTGCTTTCTGAAAAAAACCGGTTTTTCCGGAACCTGCGGTAAAAAACAACGCTTTTACACGCACGTTTTTATTATAAAGTAATGACAAGAGCTGCTCACTACTTTAGTTTCAGAAGGAGGATTCGCATGAAACTGTTAGCGATTACATCATGTCCAAACGGCATTGCCCATACGTATATGGCTGCGGAAAATTTGCAAAAAGCGGCCGATCGAATGGGCGTTCAAATGAAAGTCGAAACACAAGGCGGCATCGGGGTGGAAAATGAGCTGACCGAACAGGAAATCCGCGAGGCCGACGCGATTATTATAGCCGCAGACCGCTCGGTCAACAAAGACCGTTTTATCGGAAAAAAACTTCTGGCTGTCGGTGTTCAGGAAGGGATCCGAAAACCGGAAGAATTAATACAAAAAGCGATCAGCGGCGATATACCTGTCTATCGTTCGGCTGCGAAAACGGAAGCCTCCGCTCAAACTGAGAAAAAACAAAATCCGATTTACCGGCATTTAATGAACGGTGTATCGTTTATGGTTCCTTTCATTGTCGTCGGCGGATTGTTGATTGCGGTCGCGCTGACGCTTGGAGGTGAAAAGACGCCGAAAGGGTTAGTGATTCCTGATGAATCTTTTTGGAAAACGATTGAGCAAATCGGGGCTGCCTCATTCTCATTCATGATCCCGATTTTAGCCGGTTATATTGCCTACAGCATCGCCGATAAACCGGGGCTTGTACCGGGAATGATCGGCGGATACATCGCAGCGACGGGAAGCTTTTACGGCAGCGTAAGCGGTGCGGGGTTCCTCGGCGGCATTATCGCGGGCTTTTTAGCCGGATATGCGGCGCTGGCCATCAAAAAATTAAAAGTGCCAAAAGCCATTCAGCCGATCATGCCGATCATCATCATACCGGTGGTTTCCTCGCTTATTGTCGGCTTGGCATTCGTATTGCTGATCGGCGCGCCTGTCGCGCAAATCTTTGAATCATTGACGGTTTGGCTGGCTGGTATGCAGGGCTCAAGTTCGATTCTTCTGGCATTAATTTTAGGGGCGATGATTTCGTTTGATATGGGCGGCCCCGTCAATAAAGTGGCATTCCTGTTTGGTTCAGCCATGATCGGTGAAGGAAACTATGAAATTATGGGTCCGATCGCCGTCGCCATTTGTATTCCTCCGATCGGGCTTGGCATCGCAACGTTTTTAGGAAAAAGAAAATTTCAGGCGCAAGAAAGAGAAATGGGAAAAGCAGCATTTACAATGGGGTTATTCGGCATTACTGAAGGTGCCATCCCGTTTGCTGCACAGGACCCGCTTCGCGTCATCCCAAGTATTATGGCGGGTTCAATGACTGGTTCCGTGATCGCCATGATCGGTAATGTAGGGGACAGGGTCGCCCACGGCGGACCGATCGTAGCAGTGCTTGGCGCTGTCGATCATGTGTTGATGTTCTTTATCGCCGTTATTGCCGGATCCCTGGTCACCGCTCTTTTGGTCAATGTACTCAAAAAAGAGGTCGCAGCCGCTCCCGCAGGGGTAAGTGAAACTGCTGCAGTTCATGACATTCCGCAGCCGAACATCGACATAAAAGCGGAAAGCAAAAAATCCGAAATACCGGAAATTAACAAGCTCACAGACATCATTGATACAGATTTGATCGAACCCCATTTATCAGGAGGTACGAGAGACGACATTATCGATGAAATGATTCAAAAATTGTCCCGTAAAGGCGCACTGCATTCGGAAAGCGAATTTAAACAAGCGATCATGAACCGCGAACTAGAGGGGACAACGGCGATCGGCATGAACATCGCAATCCCGCACGGGAAGTCTGACGCCGTCAAGAAGCCGAGTGTAGCATTCGGCATCAAACGTTCGGGCGTGGACTGGAAGAGTCTTGACGGAACTGACGCCAAACTGATCTTTATGATCGCCGTCCCGAAAGAAAGCGGGGGAAACGAGCATCTGAAGCTTCTGCAAATGCTCTCCCGAAAACTGATGGATGACACCTACAGGGACAAGCTTCTCTGTGCTCAAACAAAAGAAGAAGCATACAAACTTCTGGATGAAATCATCTAAAAAAGGAGGATGCCTGTCATGACTGAACCATTATTTTTCGAGCCTGTTTTTAAAGAAAGAATATGGGGCGGCACGGCTTTAGCCTCTTTCGGCTACGAGATTCCATCCGAACAAACAGGGGAGTGCTGGGCTTTCGCCGCCCATCAAAATGGGCAAAGCGTCGTGAAAAACGGCATGTATAAAGGGCTCACGCTCAGCGAATTATGGAATGAACACCGCCATTTATTCGGACATATAAAGGGAGACCGCTTTCCTCTTCTGACAAAAATTTTGGACGCCGCCCAAGACCTATCCGTACAAGTGCATCCAAACGATGAATATGCAAAACGGCACGAAAACGGAGAGCTTGGAAAAACGGAATGCTGGTATATCATTGATTGCAAAGAAGATGCGGAGATCATTTACGGCCACCATGCCCAGACGCGGGAAGAACTGGTCTCAATGATCGAACACGGGAAATGGAACGAGCTCTTGCGCCGCGTCAAAGTGAAGCCGGGAGATTTCTTCTATGTGCCGAGCGGAACCGTCCATGCGATCGGAAAAGGCATTTTGATTTTGGAGACGCAGCAGAATTCAGACACAACTTACAGGCTATATGATTATGACAGAAAAGATGCTGAAGGAAATCTGCGCGAGCTCCATTTGCAAAAAAGCATAGAAGTGATCGATGTCCCATCTTCGCCTGACCGCGAAGACGTTCAATATGAAACATCGGGTGATGTCAAGACCGCCGCACTGATTGAGTGTCCTTATTTCTCAGTAGCAAAATGGGATGTAAAAGGTTCAGCCTGTTTCAAACAGGATAAACCGTTTCTTCTTGTCAGCGTCATAGAAGGGGAAGGGCAAATCAACGCGACTTGCGGCAACGACTTTTCTTTTAAAAAAGGAGATCACATGCTGCTGCCTGCGGGCTTTGGAGAATTTACAATCGCCGGCCGTGCAGAATGTATCGTCTCAAGCCTATCAATTGAATAAGCCATCAACGGTACACTTTCTGAACAGACCATCAAAACGATGGTCTGTTTTATTTTTGCGAAAAAAGAATGCCGGCTTGCCAAAACGCGTTCGCCACAAGGCTGACAATGCATATTCCCAAGCTTTCACAAGTAAAATAGAGTAAACCAAAAAACATTTGGAAATCTTCCAATTATTTGATAAGCTGATATTAAAAGCTTCATAACTTACACATCAGCTGCACTGCCCGGGGCTTTTCGCGGAACAGCTGCTACATGAAACAAAAAGCGGGTCTTATGTTCCGGCGACAGGCAAAAGAAAAGCCTGCTAAATGACCGAAACAACCGTGCCCCTCATAATTGATTGGCCTTTATCTGGATGAGAAAAGGAGACGATGATTCGTATCAGGAAAAATGTAAGCGGATTCATCGTCTTTTTATCTCAGTTTATCACTCTTTTTAGCGGAAGCGAGGAGGAAAGCAATGGGGAAAGCAAAACTTCGATGGAATGAACCCTTGATTTCTCAACACGGATCGGCTGCTGAAGGATTTACGCCGGAAGATTTCACAGAGGAAGATCAACTGATTTCAAAAACGACAGAATCATTTGTCAAAAACGAAGTCATGCCCCTTCTTGAATCGATCGATCAGCAGGATCACGAAAGGGTGAAAAAATTGTTTCAAAAAGCGGGAGAGCTCGGATTGCTCAGTATCGAAGTTCCGGAGGAATACGGCGGCCTTTCACTCAGCAAGAAGCTTTCCGGGTTAGTGGCAGAGAAAATGGGAGCCGGCGGATCGTTCAGCGTCTCCTTTAATATTCATGCCGGAGTCGGGACATTGCCGTATATTTATTATGGAACAGAAGAACAAAAACGAAAATACCTTCCGAAACTGGCATCGGGCGAATGGATCGGAGCATATGCTCTGACAGAGCCTGGCGCAGGCTCAGATGCTTTAAACGCAAAAACGACGGCGGTCTTGAATCGGGATGGAACAGCCTGGGTATTAAACGGGGAAAAACAGTGGATTACGAACGCGCAAGTAGCTGATGTATATGTTGTCTTTGCAAAAACGACGGAAGGCATGACAGCATTTATCGTCGAACGTTCGTTTAAAGGCGTATCCATCGGACCTGAAGAGAAGAAGATGGGAATCAAAGGTTCTTCGACGGCAACCTTAATCCTCGAAGAAGTCGAGGTGCCAAACGACAATGTTCTGGGTCATGTCGGGAAAGGTCATCACGTCGCTTTGAACATTTTAAACATGGCCCGCTTAAAGCTCGCGTTTTCGAACATTGGAATGGCAAAGCAAGCATTGAACCTTGCCGTTAGCTACGCCAAACAGCGCAAACAATTTAACAAGCCGATCATCGGTTTTTCAATGATTCAAGAAAAGATTGCCGACATGGCGATTTCGATTTTCGGCGCCGAAAGCGCTGCTTACAGAACGGCAGATGGCCTGGACCATGTTTTAAATTCGGCTGAGCCATTAGACGACAGACTGAGAAAACTCACAAACTATGCATCCGCATGCGCGATCAATAAAGTGCACTGCTCCGAAATACTCGACCGAAATGCAGACGAGGCGGTGCAGATTCATGGCGGCTACGGATACATGCAGGAGTACGAAGTCGAACGTTTGTACCGGGACGCGAGGATCAGCCGGATTTTCGAAGGGACAAACGAGATTAACCGTTTGACTATCGCCAAACTGATGATGAAAGAAATGCAGCAAAACGGCATCTCAGAGCCGGAAGCTCAATTAAGCAGCGGGGAAAACCGAAACCGGCAGTTTATTCAGTTGTCCAACAGGCTTTTCGGCAACACATTAAAAGCGCTTAAACGCTCCCGCGTAAACATTCAAAAGGAGCAGGAATACGCGCGGATTTTCGCCGACATGCAAAAAGAAATCTATGTGATGGAATCCGCCGCCCGCCGGACCGAAAAAGCAATCCAAAGAAGCGGAAGTGAAAAAGCACGGTTGAAAGAAATGATGACGAACGTCATTTGTGAAGAAGGCTTCCGCAAAATCGAAGAGATGGCGGTGACCGCCTTATCAGGCATAGCATCTGATGAAGCCGAAAGAAAGCTCGCATTGGAAGAAGCTCGCAGCCTTCCTTTGCCCCTTTTCAGCAATCTGTTTGCTCAAAAACGCGAAATCGCAGAGAAAATAGCCGCTCATGAAAAATATACGGTGTGATCGGAGGGAAACCGTTTGAAAAAAATCGGGTTTATCGGTTTAGGCAATATGGGGCTGCCCATGTCGAAAAATCTGCTTCAGGAGAACTTTACGGTGTATGGAACAGACCTTAACAAAGAAGCTGAATTGGCCTTGCATCATGCAGGGGGAACGATCGGGATTTCAGTTGAAAAGATGGTTGAAGAGTGTGACGCCATCCTGACAAGCCTTCCTTCATCAAAAGCTGCAGAGGAGGTTTTTCTGGGGAAAAAGGGGCTCGTACACCTGGCTGAACCAGGCGTCCTTCTGATTGATACAAGCACGGTCGCTCCTGAACTGAATATCCGGATTGCAGAGGAAGCGAAAAGCAAAGGGATCGATTTTCTTGCGGCACCGGTCAGCGGCGGTGTGATCGGGGCGGTCAACCGGACGCTTACCTTTATGGTCGGGGGTCCGAAGTCCGTTTTTGATCAAGCGTTGCCTGTTTTCAACGTATTGGGCGAGAATATTTTTCATGTGAACGAAAACATCGACAGCGGAACAAATACGAAGCTGATCAACAACCTCTTAATCGGTTTTTATACTGCCGGCGTCAGTGAAGCCTTGCATCTTGCCAAAAACAGCAATCTCGATCTCGACCAATTGTTTGAGATGCTAAACGTCAGCTATGGACAGAGCCGAATCTATGAGCGCAACTATAAAAGTTTCATAGCGGATGAAAACTATGAACCTGGCTTTTCTTTGAAGCTGCTGCTGAAAGACCTTGGCTTTGCACTCGATTTGGCTGAGAAGAACGAGGTTGAACTGCCGGTGAGCAAGATTCTCTTCGGCATTTATGAAGACGCCGATCAGAACGGATACGGCGACAAAGATATGTCTGTTTTATACAAAAAAATAAGCGAACAAAAGACAACTTATCAGTAAGGAGAGGTGAAAAAGCACATGATCACAACGAATGCAAAAAAAATGATGAACCATATCGACGGGGAGTGGGTGAATTCCTCAGGTACGGAAGCTGAAGAAGTCTTCAATCCTGCAAACGGAAACGTCATCGCTTATGCGCCTCTATCTGTGAGAGCGGATGTAGATCGCGCCGTGCAGGCTGCCAAGCACGCTTATCAGACCTGGTCACTTGTGCCTGTCCCCAATCGGGCGAGACTTTTATACAAATATTTGCAGCTTCTTCAAGAGCAAAAAGAACAATTGGCAGACATCATTACGACGGAAAACGGCAAAACGTTAAAAGACGCCCGAGGCGAAGTGCAGCGCGGAATCGAAGTTGTTGAGCTTGCGACAGCCGCACCTACTTTAATGATGGGAGAATCTCTGCCCGCGATAGCAGGGGGCATCGACGGATCGATTTGGCGCTATCCTTTGGGGGTTGTCGCCGGTATTACGCCGTTTAACTTTCCAATGATGGTTCCTCTGTGGATGTTTCCGCTCGCCATTGCTTGCGGAAACACGTTCGTCCTGAAACCTTCGGAACGCACTCCTATTCTTGCCGGGAAGCTTGTCGAGCTGTTTTATGAAGCCGGGTTTCCGAAAGGTGTGCTGAACCTCGTTCATGGAGGAAAGGATGTTGTAAACGGAATATTGGAGAACGATGATATTAAAGCCGTCTCCTTCGTCGGTTCAGAACCGGTCGCAAAATATGTGTATCAAACTGGCACAGCCAACGGGAAACGCGTTCAGGCGCTGGCCGGCGCTAAAAACCATGCGATTGTGATGCCGGATTGTCATCTTGAAAAATCGGTTCAAGGCATCATCGGGGCGGCATTCGGAAGCAGCGGAGAACGCTGTATGGCCTGCTCCGTCGCGGCGGTCGTTGATGACATTGCCGATGACTTCATGGAAATGCTCGTCTCTGAAACACGGAAGCTGAAGACAGGGGACGGCAGATCAGAGGATCACTTTGTCGGTCCGCTGATCCGCGAAGTCCATAAACAACGCGTCCTTGACTATATCGACAGCGGTATAAAAGAAGGAGCCGCACTCGCCGTGGACGGACGCAATCCGGATGTTCAGGAAGGATATTTTGTGGGAGCCACGATTTTCGATCATGTGACACCGGAGATGAAAATCTGGCAGGACGAAATCTTCGCGCCGGTCTTGAGCGTCGTCCGCGTACAAGACCTTGATGAGGGGATCGAGCTCGCCAATCAATCCAAGTTTGCCAACGGCGCTGTCATCTACACGTCGAGCGGGAAAAGCGCCCAGCAGTTCCGCGACAAAATCGATGCCGGAATGATCGGCGTCAATGTCAACGTACCGGCTCCGATGGCATTCTTCTCCTTCGCAGGGAACAAGGCCTCTTTCTATGGAGACCTTGGGACAAACGGAAAGGACGGCGTCCAGTTTTACACGCGCAAAAAGGTCGTCACTGAACGCTGGTTCTAATTGTTAACATAAGGCTCCCTCTCATGCGCAACAGATTTTTTCAGAGGGGCCTTTTCTATTTCAACAGGGGGGGATCAATATTGAACTTGAAATATGCCACACTTAAAACAGAACATAGCATCACAACCGTCACGTTGAACAATCCGCCGGCAAATACACTCTCTTCTTCCTGTATCGCCGAATTGCGCTCTCTTTTTCGGGAATTGGCCCGCGACGAGGAGACAAAAGCGATCATCATCACAGGAGAAGGACGATTTTTTGTGGCGGGAGCAGATATAAAAGAATTCGTTTCAAAACTCGGGGACGAAAAACAAGGGTTGGCACTCGCAAAAGGGGGCCAGGCGCTCTGTGATGAAATCGAAGCTTCCAATAAGCCCGTCATTGCGGCGATAAACGGACCGGCTCTTGGAGGAGGCCTGGAACTTGCGATGAGCTGCCACTTCAGAATCGTATCAGACGATGCAACACTCGGCCTTCCCGAATTAAAGCTCGGCTTGATTCCCGCGTTTGGAGGTACACAGCGTCTTCGCAACATAACGGATACAGCGACAGCACTCGATCTCATCCTGACGGGCCGAACGCTTTCAGCTCAAGAGGCGGTAGAGTTGAATATTGCGCAGATGGCGGTAAAGGGGGAGGAACTGATGAAGACGGCAGCAGGGGTCGCGTCGTCTTTCATCGAAGGAAAAAGCATGACCAGCGTGAGGCGCGCCGTCGAATGTATCGTACAGGGCGCCTCTGAAAGCATGGAACAAGCACTGGAGAGGGAGCGAAACAGATTCGCCGAGCTGTTTATCACTTCAGATGCCAAAGAAGGAATTCACGCATTTGTCGAAAAGCGCAAACCAAACTTTCATCATTCATAAAAGGAGTGGATCCAGATGTCCGATGACGTGCTGTTTTCCGTTAATCAAAACGGCGCCGCAGCGATTGTTCTGAATCGCCCGAAAGCGCTCAACTCCCTCACATACGACATGATCCGTCTGATTGGTGAAAAGTTAAACGAGTGGGAGACAGATCAAAACGTTTCTGTTGTGGTCATCAAAGGTGCAGGACCAAAAGGACTGTGTGCCGGAGGGGATATTAAGGCACTCTATGAAGCACGTTCGTCTAAACAGGCCCTGCAAGAAGCCGAGCGCTTTTTTGAAACAGAGTACGAAGTCGATATGGCAGTCCATCGCTTTCCGAAACCGATCATCGCCTGCTTGGACGGGATCGTCATGGGAGGAGGCGTCGGCCTGACATACGGGGCCAGCCACCGGATTGTCACGGAGACGACAAAATGGGCGATGCCCGAAATGAATATCGGTTTCTTTCCGGATGTCGGCGCAGCCTATTTTTTAAACAGAGCCCCGGGCCGCTTAGGGCGGTATCTTGGATTAACGGCGTCTGTCATCCATGCGGCCGATGTGCTGTATATCAATGGAGCAGACGCCTACATGGAGAGCGGCGCTTTAGAACGATTGCTTCAAACAGTGGAACAAACCGATTGGCGCCTTGTAAACGTTGAAGAAAAGCTCGATCAGCTGATCGGCGAATCGAAAACGAAGCCCTCCCAAGAAAGTACGCTCGCCCGTGATCAGCAAGCGATTGACCGTCATTTTAAGTATGATAAGCTGGAAGAGATCCTTCAATCACTCGAAAGCGAAGGAAGCACCTTTAGCTCGTATGTGAAAAAAACGATGCTTTCCAAATCGCCATTTTCATTGAAAATCACATTGAAACAGCTGGCGGACGGACGTCAAAAAACATTGGAAGAATGCTTTGCCACGGATCTTGTGCTGGCAAAGAACTTTTTAAAGCACAATGATTTCTTCGAAGGCGTCCGGTCCGTCCTGATCGACCGTGATCTATCACCGAACTACAAGTACCGGCATGTTTCAGATGTAACCGATGAAGCGGTGGACCGGTTTTTCCAACCTTCTGAATCTGTCCGGTTTTAAAGCGGGAGCTGACGATTAATGTCAGCTCTTTTTTTGTAAACCTCCCACGGTTTCTATCTGGGGGGCCACCAACAATATGCTAAGGTACCATCGGCTTTAATTCATTGATTAAGAGGGCTGAGTGAACCTAAGCTTGCGATATTCTTCATATCAAAGGTGTATACTCCAAGAAAATTAATATGTTCCCATCCCAATTCCCCTCGTTTCCCAAAAATAAGGCGCTCGCAAGGCCATTCATGGTCTCACCTTTTTCACTGATACGACGACGTAAGGATTCATTTGATATGTAATCCAAAATTAGAATTGTATTTTTCAATTCCTTCACGTGATTCTCATAATCCACACTCATCTCAACGATAAATGTTTCCTGTTCAATGATATGGTTTTATAAATTCGTTGATCATTGATGCTGTACATTCATTAGAATCATTGGAGAGTACCTCAGCTTTTAAAAAAGCTGAGTCATTTGTTTCAATATAATTACACCTGTAGTTGAACATCAAAACAAAAACTACAATTTTGATATCTTGCTTTTACATTCGCAAACGCGTACAGAGGGTCATCATAGGAGATATACTATGGATGGAGGTTAATAACAATTGAGACGCCCAAAACAATGCTGAATAAGGGAACTGGCGTATAACAAGGTTTCGAATAATATGAATTAATAGGGGGTTATTATGAAAAATAAAACACATTTTAATTTTTACAAGCTTTGGCTAGGACAGTCTATCAGTTTGTTAGGTACCCAGTTTACATTAGTAGCTTTGCCTCTTTTTGCATTAAAGGTGCTAGAAACAAGTGAGGCGAATGCTGCCTTGCTTCGTGGAATAATATTCATACCCTACCTAGTTTTCGGATTAGTAGCCGGTGCTTTGATAGACATCCTCCAAAGAAAAAAGGTTTTGCTAATCTGTAGTATATGCCAAGGCGTTTTATTTTTAGCAGTATTCATACTGACTGTAACAAATATAATAACGTTCCCTTTATTGGTGTTTCTCATGTTTTTGAATGGAGTATTTACTACGTTTTACAACATTGCAATTCCCTCTTTCTTGCCTGAAATATTAACAGATAAAGACAACTTTAAAAAAGGAAATGCACTACTAGCTCTTTCAGAGTCTCTCTCTATAGTAATTGGTCCTATGCTAGCAGGAATCGTTATTACTCTAGTTGGATTAACTGGCTCTTTCACTGTTGACGCAGTAACGTATTTTGTTTGTTTTGTGTTTGTATTATTTATTTCAAAGTTTAAACCGCATACAGAGGGCTCTTTAAAAAACGCAAATATAAAATAAATCCGTATACAAAGACATATATGAAGGTTTGATATATTTTAAAAAACACCCTGTATTAGAACCAATTGTAAGCTGTGGCGCTGTTTACGGTTTTTTTAAATACATACTAAATAGTATTTTAGTAATATTCCTTTATAAGGTAATGGGTCTATCTGAACTTGAAATAGGCTTTGTTGTAGGTTCAGCAGCGGTGGGATTTTTAATAGGCAATACATTACTCATGAAAAAAAGTCAACAAATTAATAATACAAAAATGCTTATTTATAGCGCTACTGTATCAGTTATCGGTCTGGCCTTTATACCGATAATGGGATATTTGGGAACCGTTTACGGTATAGTAGCTGCAAGTATCATACATGGCATGGGAGAAGGTGTATTTGGCCCTTACTCTGCAACCATACGACAACTTGCTTCACCAAGTCACATGCTAGGCAGAGTAAATGCTGTACAGCGTACGCTTAATTGGGGAGCTTGGGCATTAGGAAGTTTTGCTAGTGCATTTTTAGTTTCTATATTCGGGCTTCAAACTACGTTATTTATAGGGGGCTTCGGAACAACATTGTGTTTAATGATGTTGTTAAGGCGAGGCGTATCAAAAGGAACCGAAATTGAATATACGAGTTCATTATAGAGGAGATGATTATGATGTATAAGATATCAAAAGGAATCGACATAGAAAATACACCACACATTTTATTTATAGGGGGATGGACAAAACCTATACAAGATGCTTTAGATAGGGGGTATACTGTTTCGTATATAGGGTCTTACACTAAACACATATACTTTGATGGAACTATTTTAGAAAAGTGTTTCTATAAAAAAGAAATAGACACAACAAATATACCCTTGTCTGTATACTATGCTGAAGAATTGTACAAAGAGAAACCATTTGAGGTGGTAGTATCTTTCAACGAAGCAGCCTTAGATACGGCTTGCATAATTGCAAAGATTTTTAATGTTAAAGGACCTTCTTACAATGCTAATATGATAACCCGCAATAAGGACATGATGCGTGAAATTCTAGCAGGCAAAGACTTTTCGATAGATTCGACAGTTTGCAATAACATAAAAGACATTGATGAATTTTTGAACAAAAAAGGCAGCATTATAATAAAGCCTCCGATTGGTGCAGGTGGTATAGGAGTGTCTAAGCTAGACACGGGAGATAACGTAGAGGTATTTATTAAAGATAATGGTATTCAACTACCTGTTTTAGTGGAAGAGTACGTTGAAGGTGACGTAGTTTATACGGTCGAAACCGTTTCTTATAACAAAAAACACTCTATACTAGCTATATCAGCTGAAATATTTAAAGAAGATACGTTTATAATAAACTATACTATTATGCCGGCACCTATAGATGAATCCCAAAAAAAATTAATCATTGAGAAAGTAATGCTATTTTTGGAGGACATGCAACTGGAAGACGGCATTACTCATACAGAGGTAAAGTTAGACAAACAAAAAAAGCCAATAATCATAGAGTCTCAAGTTAGGATAGGTGGCGGAAACATATGGAAAATGGTGGAACTAACAACCGGCATATCTCAATTTGGATACTATTATGATGCGTTAGCTACCAAGACTATAGATGAATTTAGATGTGTACCTTCAAAATGTCAAGCTATGTCTTTAAGCTTGATTCCAAAACCAGGTTGCATAAAAGAAATCAAATACAATGAGCTAGCTAACATTTCCGAGGTCGTATTAATTGATCTATTTGTAAAAGAGGGTGACACCATATCACCTATTGTTGACAGTACAGGGCGCAAAGGAAGTATATTATTTACAGCTAAGGATATAGAACATATGTATGAAGTTGCTTATGAAATATGTGACAATATAACATTTGTTTATCAGGACTTGTCAGAATGGAAACCTTCATTTAAAAAGAAATGTGGCACATGACTTGTCTATGTCAAGGTGCCTCAAAAAAGAACTCTTCAAATTCGAAGGGTTCTTTAAATTTTTATTCGCTGTTTGGTTATGCACGGTATTCAGCTACGATGGTATTATCTCAAACAGTACAGCGTTACACTGGCGATGATGCAGGTATAATCGGTAGAATAAGAGGAAGCAAGAGATCATCCTAAAAAGGAAGGAACAATGAAAAAAATCATGATGTTTTTATTCATTTTTATCATCGTATTTTGCGCGGGTGTTTTGTTATTCATCAATTTACACCCCGTGTTTGGGGGAAATCCAAGCACAGAACAAAAAAAGCTGTATCAAAGCTTTGACAATTATGCAGATGGCAAATTTGTCAATCAGAATCCGGAAAAGATGAATATGGGTGGAATCTCCGGCGTTTTCTCGATGATGAGAGACGCTGTTTCCGGCGGCAAGGAACGCAACCCTTCCGGTCAAATCCCTGTTTCTAAGATCGATTGGAGCACAGTTAAAAGTAACGAAGACAGCTTAACGTGGTTTGGACATTCCGCTTTTTTACTGAGCATCGACCGCAAAAAAATACTCGTAGATCCTATGCTGGGTCCAATCGCTTCACCCGTATCATTTATCGGAAGCAGACGCTACAGCGAAGACATCCTGCATATGGTCGATGATATGCCGCCGATTGACGCCGTCTTGATCACACATGATCATTATGATCACTTAGATTATCCATCCATCTTAAAACTGAAGGAAAAGGCCGGTCATTTCTTCGTTCCCCACGGAGTCAGCGCACACTTGATACGGTGGGGAGTTGAGAAAGAAAAAATCACAGAGCTCAATTGGTGGGATGAAACGGAGTTTCAAGGTTTGACGATAGCCTTGACACCGTCGAAACACTTTTCGGGTAGAGGATTGTTGAATCGAAACACGACCCTGTGGGGCGGCTGGGTTATCCTCGGAAAACATACGCGTTTTTATACGAGCGGCGACGGAGGATATGATGAACATTTTAAGGAAATCGGCAAAAAATACGGCCCTTTTGATATCACCTTAATGGAGGGCGGTCAATATGACAGACGCTGGTCCGGGATTCATATGACACCCGAACAATCTGTACAGGCCCACAAAGATGTAAAAGGAAAGAACATGATGTTGATTCACTGGGGCGCGTTCACCCTCGCCTATCATGGCTGGAAAGAGCCGATTGAACGTGCTTTGAAAGAAGCTGAGAAAAAAGGCGCCAACATGATTGCTCCCGCGATTGGTGAAACAATCCTGTTAAACGGCCAATACTCGCTTCCCGAGTCCTTTTGGTGGGATATGTAAACAGGCCGTTTATCCGTATACAAGTCATATTCTTTGCAACTCTAAAAAAAGCCGTTTCCCGCGCAGACCGGAGACGGCTTTTTCTCTATTTTATTTGGCTGCAAACTTTTTAGTCTGCATTCCTTTAATCATGACTGAATTTTTTTGAAAGAAACTTGATTATATTAAATATCCAATAGGCAATTGCCCCTGTTGCGATGCCATATAATGCGCTCACTAAAAGGATTGCTGTTATAACACTTACATACCCCATAGCTGTTTGTCCTGGCCTTGACCTGAAACTTGTTTTCATCAATTGGAGTTTCGCTCACTGAAGTAATAAAATAGGTTGGAGAATAGTAAGGATAAGTTTTATGCCATTTCCTAAATCATGCTCACTGAAGCTTCCGTCATCAATACTACTTTGTATGTAGTTGTCAATATCTATTGTATCACCAAAAATTTAACAAGTGTTCTACGTCAACAGGATTTTCTTTGAAGTATTGAGTGGAAAACTCATCAGATTGAAGTCATCGGAGCGGAACAAGTAGATGAAGCGTATGAGCGCGTACTTCGCAGCGATGTGCGTTATCGATTCGTGATTGATATCTCCACTTTGTAAATTCTATGTAATACCAGATAGGCCAGTCATTTTATTTGACTGGCCTTTTTTCGCCTGATCCGGCAATTTAAGCGGAGCGGATGGACATACAGCTTCATTCTATATGTCTCGCTTGGAAATTGGCGGGCTTGGATCTCTGAAAAAGAGCAGTTTGCGACAAGAGAGTCAGAGCTGAGACGTTCTGCCATCAATTAGATTTCCTCACAGCTCTCATGATGACATATACGATGCCGAATACTATTAATACCGAAATAATTGCAGGCCCTAATGGCATTTCACAACCTCCCACATGTGAATTTCCTTTCCGTTATTATTTTTACATGTTGTAACAAACTTGTAAATCCATTTCAAAGTAAAAGCAAATACAGACGAAACCTTTGACAATACAAGCAACAGCTACTATAGTAGGATAGTACTTTTATTTAATATTTACTGATAATTCAGGACATTCATTTATGAAATTTTTATCGTGCTACATTGCTGACTACTAAAACGCACTAATAGCTTAACCCGAATCGGAGGACTCATGATGGCAAAAAAAATTCCTTTTTCATTTATCCTAATCATAGGACTAATGCTGTTTGCATTATTTTTCGGTGCAGGAAATCTCATTTTCCCGCCTATGCTTGGTCAGATGGCCGGAGAGAATGTATGGACAGCCAATGCAGGATTCTTAGTGACCGGAGTCGGATTGCCATTACTCGCCATTACCGCATTCGTTTTTTCAGGAAAAAATGATTTGCAGTCTCTGGCCAGTCGTGTGCATCCATTGTTCGGCATTGTATTTACGACGGTTCTCTATTTAGCAATCGGCCCTTTTTTCGCGATTCCCAGATCCGGTAATGTATCGTTTGAAATAGGGGTTAAACCTTTTTTATCTCATGATGCAAGCCCTGTTGCCTTAATCATATTTACCGTATTATTTTTCACGGTGGCCTGCTTGCTGTCTCTGAATCCAACTAAAATTATTGATGTTATCGGAAAATTTTTAACTCCTATTAAATTAACATTTATCGGATTGCTCGTCGTTACGGCAATTATTCATCCAATCGGAAGCTTTCAAGCTCCGTCTGCAGGATATGCATCACACGTATTTTTTAAAGGGTTCAAAGAAGGTTACTTTACACTTGATGCCCTTGTCGCTTTTGTATTTGGAATCATCATTGTGAACGCCATGAAAGAGAAGGGAGCGGTCTCCAAAAAACAGCTCATGATCGTTTGTGCAAAATCGACGGCGATTGCAGCGGCGCTCCTGGCTCTGATCTATTCAGCGCTTTCATATATGGGGGCTTCCAGCGTTGAAAAACTGGGTCTTTTAGAAAATGGAGCCGAGGTTTTAGCGAAGGTTTCATCCTATTATTTCGGACCATATGGTTCCGTTTTTTTGGGCTTAATGATCACGGTGGCATGTCTGACAACAAGTGTGGGACTCATCACAGCATGTTCTTCGTTTTTCCACGGCTTGTTTCCAAACATCTCCTACAAAAAAATTGCTGTCATTCTATCAATGTTCAGCACCCTTGTAGCAAATATAGGATTAACACAGCTGATTAACGTTTCAATGCCGGTTTTAACAACTTTGTATCCCATTGCGATTTCTTTAATATTCTTAACATTTTTACATCCCTTATTTAAAGGGAAGAGGGAAGTGTATCAAGGCAGTCTGATATTGACCTTTATCATCAGCCTGTTTGACGGCCTGAATGCTGCCGGACTCAAAATTGCAGCTATTAATCAATTTTTCAATCAGTTTCTCCCGATGTATGACATCGGATTAGGATGGGTGCTTCCGGCGATTTTAGGAGGAATAGGCGGCTATCTCATTCATAGACTGCAGAAGTCTGAATAAACTCATAAATATGGAGGCAACCCTATGATCCCAGGGTTGCCTTTTTCTTTCAAATGTTTGCGATGGTTTTCCATAAATGGATATTCTATAATGGTGTTAGTTTATCCATTTTGAAAAGAAAAGAGTGCTGAGTATGAGAAAATGGTATTTTATTTTATCAGCGTGTATTTTAGTTTCTGTTATCATCGCTTTTGCTTACGATAAGACCGGAGCAAAAGAAGCAGAACCGGCTAACAGCTTGTATGTTTCCCCAGATGGAAATGATCAAAATGAAGGAACGAAAGAAAAGCCGTTTCGAACTCTGAAACAGGCAGCAAAAAAAGCTGTCCCCGGCACAACTGTTATGATTCGGGAAGGCACGTATCATGAAACGCTTGATGTGAAGAAGAGCGGAGCGGCTGAAAAGCCTATCACATTTCAAAACTATGAGAATGAAAAAGTCGTCATCAGCGGTGAATCTATTCGGGACGCTGAATATGAAACACCGCTCATTCAGATTCACAATCAACAGTACATTACAATCAGCGGCCTGACGATTCAAGACCTTTCCGTTTCATCGGAAGAAGCAACCGCCATGGGAATTTATGTTTCAGGCTCCAGCAGTCATATTACCATTAAAAACAATCACGTCCGGGATATAAAAACAACAGCGGATGATGGCAATGCCCACGGGATTGCCGTCTATGGCTCCGGCAGCATGAAAGACATCAAGATCGAGGACAATACGGTTGAAAAGCTGACACTCGGAGCGAGTGAAGCGGTTGTGCTGAACGGAAACATTGACGGTTTCACGGTGAGAGGCAATGTGGTTCGCGACAATAACAACATTGGAATTGATCTGATCGGATATGAAGGAACGGCCGCTCAAAACGATTTTGTGCGCAACGGTATCGTAGAAAACAACACGGTTTACAATAACTCCACTTACGGAAATCCTGCCTATGGTGATGACTACTCTGCGGGCGGAATATATGTTGATGGAGGACAAAGTATTGACATTAAGAAAAACACGGTTTACGGCAACGATATCGGGATAGAAGCGACGTCGGAACATAAAGGGAAATATGCTGATGATATTCAAATAACCGACAACAAAGTGTATGAGAATGCGTACACGGGCATTTCTATCGGCGGATACGACCAAAAGCGGGGAGGCACAAGCCATTCTGTCATTGCGCACAATATTGTTTACCGCAATGATACAAAGGGGCTGGATGGCGGACAGCTTTTGCTCCAGTATGATACAAAAAACAATACAATCGAAAAAAACATCATCACAGCAAGCGATTCGCGAATATTTATCGCAAACGATTTTACGAAAAATGAAGGAAATAAAGTGAATTATAACGTGTACCACAAGGAAGCCGGCAAAGACGGGCTGTGGATTTGGAAGAAGAATGAATACGACTCGTTTTCACGATACCAAAACGCAACAAATCAAGATCAAGACTCGATTTATGCCGATCCGATGTATCGCGACGAGACGTCTCATGACTTTACATTAGATCCGGATTCACCGGCTTGGTCTGTGATTAAATAATTCCAATGAAAACAGGCATAATTAAGGAGATAAAAAAAGAACTTGTTAAGACGTCTCTAAAATAAAAATTCCACCTGAAGAAATAAAAAGATATGGAGGAGTAAAATACAATATGAGTGAAATCAGCATAGAAATATTAATATTCTTAATCGCGGCTGGATTCGCCGCAGCTTTTATCGATTCCGTTGTAGGCGGTGGAGGACTTATCTCTATTCCGGCTTTGTTATTTGCCGGACTTCCGCCATCTGTCGCATTAGGAACAAACAAGTTGGCAGCTACGATGGGAGCTTTAACAAGTACGATAAACTTTCTTCACTCAGGGAAAATTAACAAAAAACTTGTCATTAAACTGCTGCCTTTGTCAATTATCGGAGCGGGAGCAGGTGTATATGTGGTTCAGTTAATCCCGTCCAATTTTTAAAACCTATTATTCTGATCTTGCTCATTCTTGTAACAATTTATACGCTTTTTAAAAAAGGCTGGGGAATGGAGTCCAACTTTAAAGAATTGACGAAAAAAATGGCTTATTTTATTGCATTAGCCGCATTATTGCTGGGGTTTTATGATGGATTTTTAGGAGCCGGAACAGGATCTTTCCTCATTTTTTCATTTTTGCTTTTAGGCTTTAATTTTGTAGAGTCAGCGGGGAACGCTAAAGTATTAAATTTAGGAAGCAACATTGCAGCACTTATAACATTTATGTTATTCAGTTCTGTTAACTTCCAATATGGAATCCCGATGGGAATTGCGATGATATTAGGCGCCCTTGTGGGTACGAGAGTAGCTATAAAAAATGGCGCTGCGTACGTTAAGGTATTATTCGTTGGAATCACTGTTTTATTAATCGGAAAAAGCATATGGGATTACGTACAAAAGTATATCATGTTATAGTGCATAAATGACGAGAGGGGAGTGTACAAAATGTTGATCCATTGTATGCATTATAAACACTAGTCAAATAAGGAAACTAATTTAATGGATCCACTTTTATATTCTATTCACAGAATATAAAGCCTGAATGTGCTAAAGGGCGAGTCATTCCCCTTAATCAAGGACATTTTACGCCAATTGTTAGCGATCTCAAGAAAGCCAAGGAGTAGATATGATTCACTGAAGATTAGGATGTAATCGTTTCACAGTTTTGAAAAGCGCTTATAGCGCAATGTATGTATTTCACATTCGCCACTTTTATTAATTAAGGGGGGACAAGAAAGTGAAAACTTATGACGCATTTCCAAAACCAATTGGCGGCTATACTGTCGGTCGAACCCAGATGGATTTTGAGTACACGGCATCAGATCACTCAAAAAGAGAACTGACGGCGTTTGTGTACTATCCGTCCGACAGTAGCGAAGGTAAGACTACATCAACGTACATGTTTCCTGAAGTCTACGAGATGTTTAATGAGCAGCCACTTGTCACTGCGTATCTTAAAGGGAAGGAAGTTTCTCTATAGATATCAAGACCCAGTGTTACGACGACCTTGCTCTTTCCGGGAAGGAAAAGCGCTATCCGGTGTTATTCTATGTTTGCGGCGGGGGCGGTTCTCCAGAATGGGGTACAGTGATCTGTACAGACTTGGCAAGCATGGGATATGTTGTGGTAAGCATCGGCCATCAGAATAGCACGATGTATAAGCGTAAAGATGGGCGCCTGTTTAATGTATCAAAGGATTTTTCGGATGTCATTATGGCGTTTTCTGAAGATCCGGAGATGCTGGCGTTGGCTGGTAAGATGGAGATGCGGCCTGACGATGAAACTGCCATTGAGATGTGCCATAACGTGCTTACACTGCCGATACTTGCCAAGTTAACAGAGTATAGTGAATTACAGGCAGAAGATGTAAGGTATGTAGCAGATTATCTTTACAAACTGGACTCTGGAGAACTGAATTCCATCTTTAAGGGCAGATTGTTGCTTGACATCGGCATGGGCATAGTCGGACATTCTTATGGAGGGCCTACGACGGCGATTGTTTGCCGGGACGACCGGTTCGCCTGCGGTATTGGCTTGGATAGCGGTGCGTTCGGCCTTCTCGACAGCGACCTTTTATTTCTCTGTTGATCGTGTTGCCCATTTAGATTTCTGCGACATCGTGTTTACCAGTGTTAATGAGGAACTCAGAGGCGAACGGGATGCTATGGAGATGCGAAATCTTGTTACAGACTATACGAAGAACTTTTTTGATCATTACATACTGCAGAAGGCTGCAAGTGTGGAAAGTCTGGCATACGATGGCGTGGACTTGATCAAGAAGACCAGCAACAAGTGACATAACCGAGAGGTTGCTGATAACTGCATGTCAAATGATAAGCGGTGTTTTCACCGTTGAAAAACACACTTGAAGATATTAGAAATTGGCTGGATTCTAGAACACGATATTGACATATAGATATTGAGTTGTGGACATTTCAAATATGCTGCATTTTCTGTCAAAGAACCGTTTAGTGAAAGTAGTTTAGGGGCTAATTTTGTGTCGTACAGCTGGTGGAGGAACATTGCATAATCCTGACCTTCATTTCTTTCTAGTTTACATAATATATATTCTCGGAAGTTAAGTGTTACAAAGAAATTCTGTCTCAATCTCAAAGTATACTCAAGTTAGTGAGACAGAATAAAAAATTTAGCGATACACTGAATATACAGCAATTTCTTTTCCCCATTTATGTATCGTTTTTTCTAAAGTCATGCCGATGCGTTCGGCTACTGGACGGTAGATTTTTCGCATCAGGTAAAGATACGATTTTTTTCAGATGAAATGACTCAAATCCATATTGTTTGCATGCTGATGCTGCTTCGGTTGCATAGCCGTTTTTCCAGACGCTCCGTTTAAACAAATAGCCGATTTCCATTTCGTCCGATCCTTCGACTTCCTGTGGCACGATGCCGCATTGGCCGAGAAATTCGCCTGTTTGTTTATGTTCGGCAACCCACAGGCCGGTTCCGTGTTTTTCATAGTTTTCAAGCGTCCTGTCGATCCATTGCAATGTCTGTTTTTCATTCTTTGTCGATGGATAATATTCCATGGCTGTCGGGTCAGAAAAGATTTCGAGCAGGTTTTCGGCGTCATCACGCTTCATTTTTCGCAAAATCAGCCGGTCTGTCTTCATGATCGTGTCTTTCATGGTTCTTCTCCCCCTTATTTTATTGATTATGGAGATGTTAATTCCCGATAAACCGTTTCTAATTCTTCCAGTGTCAGATCTCCGTATGCGCATTTAATCACGGCATCTGCGAATTCATCATAGTCGTCATCTGTTGAAAAGCCTTGCTGGAGCGTTTTGGCGTAAAGCTCGATTTGTTCTTTTCGCTTTTCAATGTCTTCCTCTTTGCCTGCGTAATCCGGTCCATTGATCGTGTCGTAGTGTTCCTTGACAAGCATCATGTATTGCTGCAATGTTTCATTCATACATCCATCTCCTTTCATGTTTACAAAAATATTCCTCATTCCTTCCATTATAATATATACGAAAACGGACACCAAATCCGGTGTCCGTCAAAGTGCCGTTATTTAGGTTCAGTACCCCAAATCAGCTTTCCGTTCTCATACAACGTGATTTTTTTCGTATTTTTAAACGTGTTTGAACCTGAAGAAAATGAATAGTCGCTGCTTTGGGCATAATTGCTCCAGTCGTCATTGTGAAGACGGATCTGGATTTCGCCTGTACTTGCACCCGGCGCTAATGTGCCGTTTTTAAATCCTACTTCAAGATACGTGTCTGCTCCGTTTACCGCTTTTTTTAATTGGACGAATTTGTGGGTGATTTTGCTGCAGCCGATTTGGGCATAGTCGCAGTCAAAATTTTGTCCTTTGTGATTCGTTTTATACCAGTAGCGGACAGTGATTCGATTTAAAGACACGGATTTTTTGCTGTTGTTTTTAATGTTGAGCTGAGGGCGGATTTGGTTGCCGTTTACATTGTTGTCCCCCGCTCTGTATTGTACTGCTATCGCGTTGGCTGCAGCGCCGCTGTCTTGATCTGGCTTATCTTGATCCTTTTTTTGGTCTTTTTGATCAGACCCTTTCGAATCCGATCCAGAGTCTCCTGACGAACCGTTTGATCCGCTGCGGATGTTTTCTCTGACGAATTTACCTGATGGGGACAAGTCGGATTGCGACCATCCTCCCTTTTTAGAGGCGCCGGGGTTTAAAGCTGCTGACGATTCTTGTTTGTCGGACAAGCTCCAGTTTACCCAGCTGATTTTTTTGCTGTCTAAATATTTCAGCCACTCCCTGGATTGGTCGAGGTAGACCCCGCCGTTTCCGGAAGCATCGCTCGTTCCCCATTCTGTGACGAAAATCGGCGCTCCTTTGCTGAGTGCATAGTCGGCTTTATCGCGCAAAGACTGACCGTGCGTACCCGCATAAAAATGGAGCGCGTACATGACATTGCCGTCTTTCAGCTGATTGTCCGCCGCATCGTTGACATCCTGGCTCCAAGTGCCTGTTCCGACAATCACAATATTGTTCGGGGAATTTTTGCGGATCACGGACAGAATGTCTTCAGCGTAAGGTTTAATGTCACGCTTCCAGTTGACATCGCCGTTCGGCTCGTTGGCAATTTCAAAAATGACGTTTGGCGTCTTGCCGTAAAGCCTCGACATTTCGTTGAAAAACTCTTTTGCTTTCGCTTTGTTTTGGTTTGGATTGCCGTCGCTCAGTATGTGCCAGTCGATGATCACATAGATTCCGAGATCTTTCGCCGCTTCGACGGCTTCCTTCACTTTGTTTTTAACCGACGGATTGTCAATATAGCCGCCTTCACCCGTATACATAGCCGCGCGGAAGACATTAATGCCCCAGTCGTCTCTCAGCCATTTTAACGAGTCTTTGTTGACATAATCGCCATACCACTGCAGCCCGTGGGAGCTGATTCCTTTCAACTGAACCGCTTTTCCGTTTTGATTGACGAGCTGCGTACCTTTCAAGGTAAGCTGTCCGTTTACAGCAACGGGTGTTTGCGAAGCGGCAGACGCTTTAGGTGCGATGATACCGCTGATGCCGAGTGCCGCTACCATGAAGCAGGCGATGAAGACAGAAATGGAACGTTTCATATATGACATTCTTTTTCCTCCAATGATGTTATTTTCCAAAAATACTTTATGGCAGAAATTTCCACCCCTTTCTTGGCTTGTAGCACGAACTGATTGTAAAAAAACTATTGATTGATTGTCTATCAACCATATTTCTCGTTTTTTTCCGTTTTGAAAATCTATCTATTTCCTCTTTTCGTATGAAATGGAAGGCCTGAATGCTAATAATGAAAAGCTAAAGAAAGTATAGCCGGGGACTTTGCGCATCCTTTTTCTTTCAATTCGAAATTTTAAAAACCTGATTCACTTCAAAATAACGTCTCCCCTCTGCCTAAAATGCGGCAGCCGGGAAAAAACCGCTGTAAAAAGTTCATAAAACCGACACGTTCTTTCTGCTGTTTGTGTCACTTTATTGACAAAAAAATAAAACCATTCGCTTGGAATGGTTTATTTCTTTAAATCGGAGAAAAAGCTGACAAGTTTTGTTGCGACACCGACAAACGTTTCAAGAATCGCCTGCCCCCCTGCGACCGATAAAATTAAAATTAACGGGAATATCGTTTTTGGGACAATCATATACCCGACAGCAATGATCAAAGCGCACCATATCCCTGCGCACCAATAGCAATTCAGCAAATAGCCGAAGTTTGATTTCGGCACTTTTTTCGTTTCTACATGCCCTTGTTCATCAACCGTCTGCTTTTTCTTCATGAACGGTTTCCGGATAAACTCCGTGATCTTGTCAAAAACAATCAAATGAGTTAACCGGTAACTGGCGAGAATCAGCATCGTAAATGTAAGCCAGGATAAATGCTCCATTGCGGGCCTCCAACATGAAAAGTTATCTATAGCTATTTCCCGATTTCTTCTGAGTTATTGCTTTTTCTGTCATTTTTTCAGAATGTGATGTAGATCACGATTTTCCATCGGTGAACCCGTTACATTTAACCCATAGCATAAAAAACACTTCAGGAGGTTTTACAAATGGAAGCAGTATTTGATCAAAACACAAAAACAGGTGATATTGTTACGCGTTTTCCAAGAGCCAGCCGGCTGCTGAAAGAATATCGCATCGACTTTTGCTGCGGGGGCAACCGCCCGCTCGGTGAAGCGATAAAAGAACAGGATTTAAATGAAGAAGAAATCTTAGCGAGAATCAATACATTATATCAAGAGACAAAGGCATTGAACGCAAAAGAGACGAACTGGAGTGAAGCCCCGTATTCACAGCTGATCGACCATGTGATTCATACGCACCATGCTTACCTGTATGAGGTGCTTCCTGAACTGTCAGGCTTTGTCACAAAAGTCTACCGGGTTCACGGCATCCATCATCCGGAACTCGCCCAGGTCCATCAATTGTTCCATCAGCTGAAAACTGAACTGGAACATCACCTCTTCCAGGAAGAGGAACTCATTTTCCCGAAAGTGAGGGCATATGAAGAGACGCGATCAATGGACAGCCTTGCAGAAGCGGTTCAGGCGATCGATGTCCTTGAACAAGAGCATGAAGCCGCAGGCAGCATCTTGAAGGAACTGAGAAAAGTGACAAATGACTATACCCTTCCTAAAGGGGCATGCACAACATATACATTGACTTACTTAAAGCTTGATGAATTGGAAACGGATCTTTTTCAGCACATTCACCTGGAAAACAATATTTTGTTCCCGCGGCTTGAAGCGGAAGCCAATCAATAAATCAATAAAACAAAAAGACAGAGGATTTCACTTCCTCTGTCTTTTTGTTTATCTATTCATCTGAAGCAATGTCTTTAACAGGCAGCGCTTCTCCTTCCTGATGCGTCGGTTTGCGGAGATGGAATAATGCTCTGATGCTGAATATGACCAAAATCACGATTCCGGCTAAAAAGATCGTATCCGGCACGGCCCTCCAAGTCAGCAGCGTTTGCACCGTATCCTGCTTTAAAAACTCTGGCGCCCTTGAGCTCCAGTACCCGCCTTCAAACGCTTTTTTCAATTGAAGAAAACCGACCGGCAGCAAATTGATAAACACCATTCCGAACAGGCCGATGTTCAGCGACCAGCAGGCTATTTTCAGCCATTTATCATTCCACGCTTCTTTTTTGGCGATATTGCGCAGCGTATACAGCCAGACGGCAATGGCAAACATGCCGTACACGCCCATCATCGCCCCGTGCCCGTGGGCAGGTGTCAGGAACTGGCCGTGCTCAAAATAGCTGACGGCAGGCAGATTGATCAAAAAGCCCAACACCCCTGCACCGACCAGATTCCAGATCGCCGTTGAAATCAAGAACCAGAACGTTGCTTTATACGGGAAGTGATGTCCGCCGTCTTTCATCATCTTGTATTGTTCATAAGCTTCCAATACAAGCAGGGTAAGCGGGATGACTTCCAGACATGAGAAGACGGAGCCGAGGCCGATCCAAACTTCGGAAGACCCGTTGTAATAGTAATGGTGTCCAATTCCGATGACACCGCTCCCCAGCAGGATCGTCAATTGAAAATAGAGCGTTCTGACGGTCGATTTTTTCGTGACCAGGTTCATTTGCACGAGCAAAAAGCCGATGACCACGACGGCAAAGACTTCAAAAATCCCTTCCACCCAAAGATGGATAATCCACCACCGCCAAAAATCCGACATTGTAATATTTGTGCCGGGATTAAAGAAAAAGGCAGCACCGTAAAACAGCGGAATAGCGATCGAAGAATAAAACAGCAGATGAATCAAACCGCCTTTATCAGACTCCCGCTTGAGACCGCTCTTAATGCCTCTGAAGACGATAAACAGCCATATCAGCATGCCGAGCGCGAGAATGACCTGCCAGAAGCGGCCGAGTTCAATATATTCCATTCCTTGGTGACCGAATAAGAACCAGTTGTTGCCTAAAAGGCCTTTTGCTCCAAGCCATTCGCCGGCCATGCTTCCGCCGACAAGGACGATCAGCGCCCAAAACAGAATGTCGACAAGCAGCCCCTGCCTTTTCGGCTCGCGTCCTCCGACAAGCGGTGCTGCATAAATGCCCATGCCGAGCCATGAAGTTGCTATCCAGAAGATCGCCAGCTGGAGGTGAAATCCCTTAGATATGCTGAAGGGCAACAGATCCCTGATCCAATCGATCCCAAAAAAGCTGTCCGGCTCAATATAATAGTGGGCAAGTAAAGCTCCGAACATCGCTTGGACAAAAAACAGCAGCGACACAACGGCGAAATATTTTCCGGTTTTAACCTGTGATGCCGTAAGCGGCTGTTTATCCAAATCAAATACCGGAAACGCCCCTTCCTGGTAAGCCTCTTTCATTCCAAGCTTATAACGGTAAAACACGAATAAAATAATACCGACAAATAAAATAAGGATGGTGACGCTTGCGCCGCTCCACCAAACGGCGGCAAATGACATCGTGTTTCCGGCATCTTCATCATACGGCCAGTTGTTCGTGTACGTAATGTCGTCGCCAGGCCTTAATGTACTGGAAAGCCATGCGGTCCAGAAGATAAAATCGGAGATCTGCGTGATTTGGTCTTCGCTGTCAACCCACGCTCTGTCGCGTTTAGGCATGTGGCTTTCTTTAATTAAACCGGGCTCAAGCCCCCAGCCGTCTCCTTTTGTAAAGACATTGCGGTAATGATCACGCACTTGCTGCAATCCATAAACCTGCGCATCTGTCAGCTTCAATGTATCTGAGGAGCGATTATAACGGTTTTTTCTCATTTCGCGGATGACTTGATTCCGGATGGTGGACTGCTGTTCATCTGAAAGTTGTTTAAAGCGCTTGCCGTATCGTGCCTCCGCCTTAAAATCCTGCATCCCTTCCGTATAGATTTTCAGGGCTTCGGCCGTGTAATCAGGCCCCATGTAAGATCCGTGCCCCAAAATCGTGCCATAGTCCATCAGCGCGTATTTTTGAAATACGGCCTGACCGCCTGAAATGGACGATTTGGTCATGAGCACCTCTCCGTTTGGCCCGGACACTTCAACTGGTCTTGGTGCAAGTCCTTTGAAGATCCAATAGCCTCCTAAAAGCAGCACCGAAAAACTTACGATTAAAGTAAAGACGAGAACAGATTTCAAAAAACCGTTTTTCGATGCTTTTTTAACGGGCACTGTCTTTCTTTGAACTTCCATTGCGGTTCACTCCTTTTTTGATTTTGCATGTCCTAAGATACTGGATATCCAGCACACCGGTTGTGAACCAGATCACTTAAATAATGGCGGATTTGTGAACAAATAAAAACAGGCTTTCCATCTGTTGATTCAATGGAAAGCCTTCATCTTTTCCTTCAATTGCAGCCGTTCAGCCAGTCTGTATCATGTATGAAAATTCCGCTCCTGTCAGCTGTCAGCAGATTTTTCTTTTTCATTTCATTTAACGTGCGGTTAATCGTTTCCCTTGACGTTCCGACCATGTTCGCAAAATCCTGATTGGTAATGGGCAGGCTGATGTAGACCCCTTTTTCTTGAGGAATGCCGTGTTCTGCTGCGAGCTTCATTAATACATGTGTCAAGCGGTGCTGGACATCTTTTGAGATAAAACCCTGGATCCGCTCTTGCAAATCGAGAATCTTTTTCCCCATGATTTGCATCACTTTTATCGTCATTTCCGGATATTTCATCAAAAGTTCATTAAAATCGGCGATGCGGATTACGATCAATTCGGTTTCCTGAACGGTTTCGGCTGTTGCCGGGTATGGGGAGCGGTCAAAAAAGCCGACATGGGGAAACATGTCCCCGCTTTGCAGTATTGAAATCACTTGCTCATTGCCGTCTTCATCGATTTTAAAGGCTTTAACAAGACCGGATTTAATGAAGAATACCGCTTCCCTCTCTTCCCCTTCCATAAAAACAAACATTCTCGGCTGATAGGTGCGCTTGACCGCGATTTGCTCGATTTGTTTGAACTCTTGATCATTCAGCCCGCTGAAAATCATAAATTGCTTCAGAAACTCCATTGGTCTTTCAATCCCTTCGGTTTTGCTAAAGGAGAGCGCGTTGTCACAGACGGCGCTCCAGCGCAAAGAGCTCTTCTTCAATCGCCGCTGCCTTCTCTTCCACGACTCTGCGGCTGTCCTTCAGCGCCTGATTATAAAAGTAAGGGCCCAGCTTTTCCTTTACGAATTCAAACATTTGAATCGCCGCGATGTCTCCTACCTCTTCTCCCCTTTCTTCAACATAAAAGCGTTTGATTTCCTCGATGATCGCTTGTTTTTCTTCTTGCGTCAACTTGATAAACATAAAAGCGGCACTCCTTTTTTATTTTCATGATAAACGAAAAAGTCCGCAAATGAACGATTTATTTTTTACATCCGTTTACTATCCGTCACTTACCGATATTAAACACAAATCAAGCGACTGACCGTGTGACGTAATTCACAATGTTTTAAAAATACTTTTTGTAAGATAAACATGCTGATTGATTTATTCATTTTCCCCTTTGAAAGGAGCAAAAAACGCAATGGTAAATCGTCAAAAAATACAATTACCGCTGCAGTCATTTAGTTTAGTCGCAGGATTTATGGTTTGGGTGTTGATTTCCTCTTTAATGCCCCACATTAAGCAGGACATCGCCCTGACAGACAGCGAGATATCCCTTGTCACGGCCATTCCGGTCATACTCGGCTCGCTTCTGAGGATTCCGCTGGGATACTACACGAACAGATTCGGTGCGAGAATCACGTTCATGATCAGCTTTTTGCTGCTTCTGTTCCCGATTTTTTGGATCAGCACAGCCGATTCGCTGTTCGACTTGATCCTTGGCGGATTCTTCCTCGGCATCGGCGGAGCGGTCTTTTCCATCGGGGTCACATCACTGCCGAAATACTACCCTAAAGAAAAACACGGGTTTGTCAATGGAATCTACGGTGCCGGGAACGTCGGTACAGCGATTACCACGTTTGCCGCTCCTGTTGTGGCAAAGACAGCCGGGTGGGAAAATACGGTGCGGATGTACATCGTGTTAGTCGCCGTATTCGCTTTATTGAACTTTATCCTTGGAGATCGAAAAGAAACAAAAGTTACGGTTTCTGTAACAGAGCAAATGAAGGCAGTCTACCGAAATCAGACATTATGGTTTTTAAGCTTGTTTTACTTCATTACATTCGGATCTTTCGTCGCGTTTACGATTTATCTTCCGAACTTTCTTGTTAATCACTTCGGGCTTGATCCCGTCGATTCAGGGCTTAGAACCGCCGGATTTATCGCTGTCGCCACTTTTCTGAGGCCTGTCGGCGGCTGGCTCGCGGACAAATTCAACCCGCTGAAGCTGTTGATGTATGTATTTGCCGGCTGTACCTTGTCAGGGATTTTATTGGCCTTTTCGCCCAGCCTCGGACTTTACGGATTTGGGGTATTGACCGTTGCCGTGTGTGCCGGTCTTGGAAACGGGATCATCTTTAAGCTCGTGCCGCTTTATTTTACAAATCAGGCCGGCATCGTCAATGGGATTGTATCAGCGATGGGCGGCTTAGGAGGATTCTTCCCGCCACTCATCCTGTCAAGCGTTTTTCAGGCAACCGGCCATTATGCGATCGGATTCATGGCGCTGTCAGAAGCGGCCCTTGCCAGCTTTGTGATCGTGGCCTGGATGTATTTTCAGGAAGTGAACAAAACATCGTCCAAAACGAAGACGAACCAATTATGAACCTTTCCTGCAAAAGGAGCCTTGAGCCGATGTGCTCAGGCTCTTTTTTGGGACTTTATTCATAAGTTCACAATATTGTTTATATTTAAAAGGTCACTCAGCCTTATTTAACGTTAAAATAAGAACTGCAAAAGGGGTGACGCTCAATGAACATTTCTGTTAGAAAATCAGACACAGATTTGCTCTCAGACGATCTGCATCACTTGCTGGAATCGATTAGTACGCGACGAAAAATCAGGCAGGACACATTCCTTTTTCAAGAAGGGATGGATGCGGAGGAACTGTATCTTATTCAGTCGGGACTTGTGCAAATCGGCAAATTGACGTCCGATGGCAAAGAACTGACTCTCAGAATGTGCAAAAAAAATGATATTGTCGGGGAGCTTACGCTTTTTACAGATGATGCGAAATATATGCTGAGCGCAAAGATCCTCTGTGATGGCGAAGTGTTGGTCATCAATAAAGATAAGCTTGAAAAAGAACTCATTCAAAACGGTGCACTGACGTTTGAGTTTATGAAATGGATGAGCACGCATTTGCGAAAGATTCAATCGAAAATCCGCGACCTTTTGCTGAATGGTAAAAAAGGCGCGCTCTACTCCACCTTGATCCGTCTCGCAAACAGCTACGGCATCACAAGGAGCGACGGGATTCACATCAATATTGTGCTGACGAACCAGGACCTGGCGAAATTTTGCGCCGCCGCAAGGGAGAGCATCAACCGCATGCTGAGCGACCTCCGGAAGAACGGTGTCATTTCAATTGAGGACTCGGGAAAAATCGTCATTCATCAGATCAACTATTTAAAACGCGAAATCGACTGTGAAAACTGCCCGCTCGACATCTGCAATATCGACTGAAAAAGCGAAAACAAACAAGGACATGAAGCACAGTGTCCTTGTTTTTTACGTTTGCAGCAGAAAAACGATCAACACGGCCATAAAGAAACAGGCATTCACCAGCTCAGAGATTCCGATTGTCTTAATCGACAGTTTCCTCCCATGTAAAAACCACGCTCTGAAACTGCTCGGCACTACACCAAGCACCGCCCAGCCTGCCCCCGCGGCCAGCGAGATGAACGGCAGAAAAACGTGGTATCCCCATGAATAAAGTTTAAAACGATTGTTTTTCTTTTCGCGGATCATCGACTTGACATAAAAGGCGCTCCCTGTGAAAAACAAAGCGGACTGGATAAAAACAAACAATGCCTCACCATTAAGCTTCCCCGCTCCCATCCAGAAGCTCGCAAGCCCGCCCGCGCTGAAAACAAGGATTGCCGCAATATCATTTAAAAGCGCCCTGTCATTGTTTCTTTTCGCATAATAAAGATTGATGAGAAAGAGCGGAAACAGCGGCAACCCGAGAAAAACGAGCCGCGGCTCCAGCCAGACCGAAATAAGCAGGAAAACGACGGCCGGAATGCCGTAGATGAGAACCCATTTTTGATAGTAAACGATATTTTTCTTCTTCACCATCATCGTAGCCGGAAATGCCGCAAGATATAGAAACAGCCATCCGCAGAACAGCGGAATATGCTTTACATCCGCGCCCCCGGCGAACATGCCGAGAACAAACGGGATGACAAGCATCGCCCAGGCGCCATGCTGCTTCGGTATGAACACTTTCATCACGCATCCTCCCTTCTTTTCTATTACATTATAAAAGTTTCGTCTTTTTTACACAGTGACATTTTGCATACAGGCGTGTGAAATAAATCACTGCGCCCTCCAGCCCGGCGCTTTATACTAAATGTTAATATAGAGAAGGAGGATATACCATGGACCGGTTTGACTACTTATTGTTTCTGAAAAATCTTCCTATGTTTTTCGGGGTTCCCCTTCCGATCATCAAAAGGCTGCTGAAAAACGGTAAGGTGATCGATATCCAGCCATCTGAGCATTCGCGATCGTTCCTTCATTCGCAATCCGTCTATTTTGTTTTAAAAGGGGAAGTTCATTTTTCTGACAGAAGGCTTCCGGAAGAATCCCGAACGATCGCCGAGTGGGAAAAAGGCGATGTTTTTCCCATCGATCAAAAAGGGGAACCTTTCGTATCTCCGTTTATTTCAGTCAACACTGCCGCAGAAACCGCCGTACTTGAAATTCCATTTCATACTTTCAAAAAAATGATGACTTATAACCGCCAATTACAGACGAACTTTCTCATGCTGCTTCAGCAGAATTTGTATTTTTCCTACCAGCTTTTTTTGCGTTACCTCAACTCCTCCGCAGAAGACGACGCGTGAGAAGGGCCTCCCCCCTTCTTTCTCTTCCTTTTCCAAATGTGATCTACTTAACTTTTTTTCTTTTTCATTTCCGCTACGATACACATGAATGCAAACGAAAGGACAGATGAAAGATGTTACATTTCGATTTCGACAAGTCTCCGTTTATCGTCATTTGGGAGCTGACAAGAGCGTGCGAGCTCAAGTGCCTTCATTGCCGGGCATCGGCTCAAAACAAACGCGATCCGCGGGAGCTCACCCTGAAAGAGGGAAAAGATCTAATCGATCAAATTCATGCGATGGACAATCCCCTCCTCGTGCTGACAGGGGGTGACCCTTTAATGAGAGACGACGTATTCGCCATTATTGAGTATGCCGTCCAAAAAGGGGTTCGCGTCTCCATGACCCCGAGTGCCACGCCGAATGTTACAAGAGAAGCGATTCAATCAGCAAAAGAAATCGGCTTATCCCGATGGGCGTTCAGCTTGGACGGCCCGACCCGGGAGATTCATGATCATTTTCGAGGAACGGACGGTTCCTTCGACCTGACCATGAAGGCCATACGCTACATTCATGAATGTCAGCTGCCTCTGCAGATTAATACCGTCATATCCGCTTATAACATCGATTACCTGGATGAAATGGCAAAGCTGATCGAAGAATTGAACTGTGTATTATGGAGTGTGTTTTTTCTCGTCCCGACAGGCCGCGCGAAGCGGGAAGATATGATTTCGCCGGTGGACCATGAAAAAGTCTTTCTTTGGCTCAGCCGCTTGGCAAAAGAAGCGCCTTTTGACATCAAAACGACAGCTGCCCAGCACTACCGACGGGTCGTTATTCAGCAAAAAATGCGGGAAGCCAAAGACCCCAACATGAAAATCCGCTATGAACACGCATTGCAGAAAGGGAAAATGGATGTGATCGGCGGATTGGGCCGGGCCCCGAAAGGTGTGAACGATGGCAACGGCTTTATGTTTATCTCCCATATCGGTGATGTATATCCAAGCGGACTCCTGCCGTTTAAAGCCGGAAACATCCGCGAACAGCCGCTGGCTGAGATTTATCGCGAATCACCGATCTTTAAGGATTTGCGAAATCCGGACGGATTTAAAGGGAAATGCGGCGTCTGTGAATTCCGCCATGTGTGCGGGGGTTCGCGCTCGCGTGCCTATGCTCTGACGGGCGATTACCTGGAAAGCGACCCGAGCTGTATTTATATTCCGAAGGCTTTGCGCTAAAAATGTGATGTACGTCACATTTTTTTCAGCATACTTGTATTACGGTATAGATGAGAATGATCATCACTATCAAAGGATGTGATCCCTCTGCATAAAAAAATTGATTTGAACGATTCCGTATACGAACTTTGCACATCGCATCCTGAACTAAAAGCCGTGATGAAGGAAGCCGGGTTTAAAAGCATTACGAAGCCCGGCATGCTGGAAACAGCCGGGCGCATCATGACGATTCCAAAAGGTGCGCGAATGATGCAAATCGAATGGCCGCATGTCTTAGACATATTGAAAGCGCACGGATTTGACCCCGTTTGGAAAGGAGAAAAACAATGAGCGAAATCATTAACAACCGGGAAACGCAGCGAGGTCTGCCAGAGGAAAAAAAGCAGCTTCTGAAAGAAATCATCATCGACCTTCATAAAGGAAAACCGCTTGCCGACGTCAAGAAACGGTTTGAAAAGGCATTCGGTTCAGTCAATGCCGAAGAAATCGCTCAGCTGGAACAGGCGTTAATGAAGGAAGAAGGCATTACACCTGAAGAAATTCAAGAGCTCTGTTCCGTTCACGCCGCTGTGTTTAAAGGGTCGATTGAAGACATTCACCGCGCTGACGCCGATAAGCAGCCAGGCCATCCCGTTCATACTTTTATGAAAGAAAATAAAGAAATCGACCTCCTTTTGAACTTTAAAATGCAGCTTCATTTGGAACGCTTTGAAAAAGAAGATCACCGCGACAACATTCTCAAGCTGCTCGCAGACTTAAACTTGCTCGCCGATGTCGACAAACATTACAGCAGAAAAGAAAATCTTCTGTTCCCCTTTTTAGAAAAGTACGGAATTACAGGGCCCAGCCAAGTGATGTGGGCTGTCGATGATTTTATCCGCAAGAGCATTAAAGAAGTGAAGCGTTTGTTGGAAGAGTATACGCCGGACAAAAAAGATGAGGTCATCCGCGAGCTAACGTTTATCATTCAAGAAGGCACAGAAATGATTTATAAAGAAGAAAATATCCTCTTGCCGATGGCGCTCAGAACGCTGACAGAAGACGAATGGCTGAAAATCGCGGCTGAAAGCGACGAGATCGGATATTGCCTGACTGTTCCGGAAGCGGTGTGGAAGCCTGAACGCCATCAGCTCAAAACAACAGAAGAGGCGGCTGACGGATATGTCAGGCTCCCTACGGGTATTCTGTCCGTGGCTCAGCTTGAGCATATGATGAACCATCTTCCGGTCGATATCACCTTCATCGATGAAAACGATGTGGTCCGCTATTTTTCACACGGAAAGGAACGGATTTTCGCACGGACAAAAGCCGTAATCGGCCGGACCGTCCAAAACTGCCATCCGCCGGCAAGCGTCCACATCGTCAACAAACTTCTTGACGACTTTAAATCCGGCAAAAAAGACGTTGAAGACTTTTGGATCAAATTTAAAGACAAATACGTGTTCATCCGCTATTTTGCCGTACGCGATGAAAACGGCCGCTATATCGGGACTTTGGAATTCACCCAGAACATCGCCCCGATTCAAGAGATTACCGGGGAAAAGAGAATTATGAACACGAGCGATTGACCAATTCGACAGCCCGCTTCCATGCAGGCTGTTTTTTTGTCCTCCCTCTCCCCCTCCTGAAAATGTGACAAATTTGTTAAAACCTAAAACCATGTGACAAATTTAACAAGGTCCAGCGCCTCCTCCATATATAGTGAGGGTAGCATCAATGACTCAGAAGGAGTGAACCAGCAATGAAAAAAAAGAAACAGAGTCCCATTTTCAGGAGATTAAATTATTTCTCTCCGATTGAACGCCATTCCAATCAACACAGCCAAACCACTTATGAAGACCGGAATTGGGAAGATGTATACAGAAATAGATGGCAGCATGATAAAGTGGTTCGCTCTACCCACGGGGTGAACTGTACAGGCTCCTGCAGCTGGAATATCTACGTCAAAAACGGGATCGTCACATGGGAAGGGCAGCGACTCGATTACCCTTCGACTGGCCCTGATATGCCGGACTTTGAACCGCGCGGCTGTCCGCGGGGAGCGAGCTTTTCCTGGTATATATACAGCCCGCTCCGCGTGAAATATCCGTATGTACGCGGTGTGCTGATCCAGATGTGGCGCGAGGCGCTAAACAGCAGCAAAAATCCGCTGGAAGCATGGAAATCGATTATCGAAAACCCTGAAAAAGCAAAGGCCTATAAACAGGCGCGCGGAAAAGGCGGATTTGTCCGCGCCGAATGGAGCGAAGTCCTGAAGCTGATTTCGGCTTCCCTTCTGTACACCATTGCCAAATACGGTCCTGACCGCAATGTCGGCTTCTCGCCGATTCCAGCCATGTCGATGCTCAGCCACGCAGCGGGGTCACGCTTTATGTCCCTGATCGGCGGGCCGATGCTGAGCTTCTATGACTGGTATGCCGACCTCCCTCCTGCTTCACCGCAAATTTGGGGAGATCAAACCGACGTTCCGGAAAGCAGCGACTGGTACAATTCAGGCTACATCATGACATGGGGTTCTAATGTGCCGCTTACCAGAACGCCTGACGCTCACTTTTTAGCCGAAGCCCGCTATAAAGGAGCAAAAGTGATTTCGATCAGCCCGGACTTTGCCGAGTCCTCAAAGTTTTCCGATGATTGGCTGAGCATCAGACAAGGAACGGACGGCGCACTGGCCATGGCGATGGGCCACGTCATTCTGCAAGACTTTTATGTCAACCAGAAGACGGAGCGTTTTATTGATTATGCAAAACAATATACCGATTTCCCGTTTTTGGTGACTTTGAAAGAGGAAAACGGAACGTTCACAGCAGGCCGCTTCCTCCATGCTAAAGATATCGGGCGTGCGACAGAGCATGATGAGTGGAAGCCTGCCGTTTGGGACGAAGACACAGATGGATTTGCGATTCCGCAGGGCACGATGGGCTCCCGCTGGGACGGCCAAGGAAAATGGAATCTGCGCATGGTTGATGAGGATTCAGAAAAACCGATCACACCTCGGCTTTCCATGCTTGGACACGAAGATATGATCGGCACGGTCAACATTCCTTACTTCTCACATGACGGCAATAAAGTGCTTGAAAGACCGCTTCCGATCAAAAAAATGATTCTGGACGGCGAGGAAGTTTTTGTTTCTACCGTTTTCGACCTGACGCTCGCCAACTATGGCGTCAACCGCGGAATCGACGGACAGACGCCGGCATCATTTGATGATCCTGAACCGTTTACACCGGCTTGGCAAGAGCCGATTACCGGCATTAAAAGTGAAATGGTGATCAAGATCGCGAGGGAATTTGCGCAAAATGCGATTGACACAGAGGGCCGCTCAATGATCATTGTCGGCGCCGGGATTAACCATTGGTTCAATTCAGACACCATTTACAGAGCTGTGCTGAACCTTGTGCTTCTCGTCGGAGCTCAAGGGGTTAACGGAGGCGGCTGGGCCCACTATGTCGGCCAGGAAAAACTCCGGCCGGCCGAAGGATGGCAGACGATCGCGATGGCAAAAGACTGGGGAGGCCCTGCCAAACTGCAAAACGGAACATCATTTTTCTACTTCGCCACCGACCAGTGGCGCTATGAAGATCAGGAAATCAGCGGGCTCGCTTCCCCTATCGCAAAAACATCGCGCTACAAGCACCACGCCGATTACAATGTGCTGGCGGCAAGACTCGGCTGGCTTCCATCGTATCCGACGTTTGAGAAAAACGGTATCGATTTGTATAAAGAAGCTGAAAAAGCAGGCGCTGAGAACGCTCAGCAAGTCGGAAGCTATATCGCCAGACAGCTTGAAGAGAAAAAGCTCAAGTTTTCGATTGAAGATCCTGACAATGAAAAGAACTTCCCGAGAAATTTATTTGTCTGGAGAGCCAACTTAATCTCGAGCTCCGGCAAAGGTCATGAATATTTTCTGAAGCACTTGCTCGGCACGACGAACGGACTGATGAACGATGATCAGGACAGCATCCGCCCCGAAGAAATCTCATGGCGTGACAAAGCGCCTGAAGGCAAGCTCGACTTACTGGTCAATCTCGATTTCCGGATGGCGGGAACAGCCCTTTATTCAGATATCGTGCTCCCTGCGGCCACCTGGTACGAAAAGCACGATCTCAGCAGCACGGATATGCATCCGTTCATCCACCCGTTTAATCCGGCAATCAGCGCGCCGTGGGAAGCAAAGTCTGACTGGGATATTTTCAAAGCATTGGCAAAAGCGGTTTCCAATCTGGCTGAAGAAATGGACATGGAACCTGTAAAAGAGGCTGTTGCGACTCCTCTTCTCCATGACACTCCACAGGAAATGGCGCAGCCGCTCGGGAAAATCAAAGATTGGAGCAAAGGCGACTGCCCTGCCGTTCCCGGCAAAACAATGCCGCAAATTCATGTTGTGGAACGGGATTACAAGCAGATTTTCAATAAGATGACATCGCTTGGACCGAATGTTGTCAAACAGCCGTTTGGTACGAAAGGAATGAACTGGTCTGTTCAAGTGGAATATGATTCCCTCAAAAAAACGCTCGGCGTCGTAAAAGACAACACGATCGCCAAAGGCTGTCCTGACATCAGTGATGCAAGACAGGCTGCGGAAGCGGTATTGACCCTCTCTTCCACTTCAAACGGAAAAGTAGCCGTTAAAGCGTGGGAATCGCTTGAAAAAATAACGAATCTTGAGTTGAAAGACTTAGCTGAAGAACGGGAAGAGGAATGCTTTACATTTGAGCAAATTTCGGCTCAGCCGAAAACGGTGATCACCTCCCCTGCTTTCAGCGGTTCTGAAAAAGGCGGACGGCGCTATTCTCCGTTTACGACGAACGTTGAAAAACTGATTCCGTGGAGAACGCTGACCGGCAGACAGTCTTTTTACCTTGATCATGAAATGATGACGGAATTCGGCGAGAACATGGCGACATTCAAGCCGATCCTGATCCACCGCCCTTTCTTGAACAAGCGTCCGGATCAGGAAGGAAAAGAAATCGTTTTAAACTACTTAACACCGCATAATAAATGGTCGGTTCACAGCATGTATTTTGATTCCCTGCCGATGCTTACCCTTTTCAGAGGCGGGCCGACAGTCTGGATGAATAAAGACGATGCGGAAGAAACCGACATTCAGGACAACGACTGGATCGAGTGCTTTAACCGAAACGGAGTCGTCGTTGCGCGGGCCGTGACATCACACCGAATTCCAAAAGGAATGGCCTTTATGCACCATGCCCAAGACCGGCATATCAATGTGCCGGGAACAAAACTGACGAATAACCGCGGAGGGACCCATAACAGCCCGACCCGCATCCATGTCAAGCCGACGCAGATGATCGGAGGCTACGGTCAGCTCAGCTACGGATTCAACTACTACGGGCCGACAGGAAATCAGCGCGACCTCAATGTCGTGATCAGAAAATTGAAGGAGGTCGATTGGCTTGAAGATTAAAGCTCAAATCGGAATGGTGATGAACCTTGATAAATGCATCGGCTGCCATACATGCAGCGTCACATGCAAAAACACATGGACAAACCGTTCCGGTGCAGAATATATGTACTTCAACAACGTCGAAACAAAACCGGGCATCGGCTACCCTAAACAATGGGAAGACCAGGATAAATACAGAGGCGGCTGGGAGCTGAAAAAAGGCAAACTTCAGCTCAAATCAGGCGCCAAAACAACACGGCTCATGAATTTATTCTACAACCCGTACCAGCCGACGATCGATGACTACTATGAACCTTGGAACTATGATTATGAAACGCTGACAAACAGTCCGGAGAAAAAACACCAGCCTGTTGCAAGGCCGAAGTCTTCCATTACGGGAGACTTCATGAACCTTGAATGGGGTCCGAACTGGGAAGACGATCTTGCCGGCGGCCACATTACAGGCCTTCAAGATCCAAACGTCAAAAAAATGGAAGAATCGATCAAGACTGAATTTGAAGACGTCTTTATGATGTATCTGCCAAGGATATGCGAACACTGCATCAATCCTTCCTGCGTCTCCTCCTGTCCGTCGGGAGCGATGTACAAACGCGAAGAAGACGGAATCGTTCTCGTCGATCAAAATGCGTGCCGCTCATGGAGACACTGTGTATCATCATGCCCTTATAAAAAAGTGTATTTCAACTGGCAGACGAACAAGGCGGAAAAATGCACATTGTGCTTCCCACGCCTTGAAGCAGGACTGCCGACAATCTGCTCTGAGACATGCGTCGGCAGAATCCGCTATCTCGGCGTCATGCTTTATGATGCAGATAAAGTCGAAGAAGCGGCTTCAGCCGAAAATGAAAAAGATCTATATCACTCCCAGCTGGAGATTTTCCTTGACCCGAATGATCCCGCTGTCGCAGAAGAAGCAAAAGCGCAAGGCATTCCGCTGGAGTGGATCGAAGCAGCGCAAAAATCTCCGATCTACAAAATGATCATCGATTGGAAAATCGCTCTGCCGCTGCATCCTGAATACCGGACATTGCCGATGGTATGGTATATTCCGCCGCTCAGTCCGATTATGAATATGTTTGAAGGAAAAGGAACGGCCCAATCAGCTGAAGATATCTTCCCTGCCATTGATGAAATGCGGATTCCGATCGAATATTTGGCCAATTTGCTGACTGCCGGTGATACACACCATATAAGAACGACATTAAAGAAAATGTCTGTGATGCGTATGTACATGCGGGCGACCCAAACGAACAAACAGATCGATTCAGCCCTGATTCAAGATACCGGATTGACTGAAGAGCAGATTGAAGATATGTACCGTCTGCTTGCGATCGCCAAATACGATGACCGCTTTGTCATTCCGCAAACCCATCGCGAAGAAGTCGCGGATCTGTACATGGAACAAGGAAGCTGCGGATTATCGTTTGCCGGAGGACCCGGCTCTTGCCAAAACATATAACACTGGAGGGAAGCTTCATGAATGGAACAGACAAACAAACCGTTTTTGCCGCTCTTTCTCACCTCCTCTCCTACCCTGATGAAGAGTGGAGAAAAGAACGTTCCGAATGGCAGCAGATCATCGGCGAAATCGAACATGAAGCGCTGAAAGGACATCTGCTTGCCTTCTTGGAAAGCGCGGCTTCCTATTCGTCTGAGGAATTGATCGAAACGTACGTATATACGTTTGATTTCGGCAAAAAAACGAACCTTTATGTCACCTATTTCAACTCCGGTGAACAAAGGGAGCGCGGAATTGAATTGCTGCAGCTGAAAGATCTGTATCAGCAGTCCGGTTTTCAGCCGACAGACAAAGAGCTGCCGGATTATCTGCCGCTCATGCTTGAATTTGCTGCAGTCGCCGATCATGAAAAAGCTGCGGCTGTTTTCCAAAAATACGCAGCGAACCTGGAAGAATTAAGATTGCAGCTTTCAGAGAATGAAAGCATCTATACGCCGTTATTGGACGGATTAATGATGATTTTAGAGGAAATTGGTGTTGAAAGGAATGTACAGCCATGATCGAACAAATACTGTGGGTCATCCTCCCCTATATCGTCATCACCATTTTTATCGGAGGACATATATACCGCTATCAACATGATCAGTTTGGCTGGACGGCCAAATCAAGCGAAATGCTCGAAAAGAAAAAATTGGCGCTTGGCAGCAGCCTTTTTCACTGGGGAATCTTTTTTGTCATCGGCGGGCATGTGATGGGAATTTTAATTCCGGAAAGCCTTTATGAGGCGCTCGGCGTATCAGAGCATATGTACCATAAAATCGCGATCGGTTTCGGACTGCCCGCAGGCATCGCCGCGCTGTCAGGACTTATCATATTGACCTACCGCAGATTCACGGACAAACGGATTCGAAAAACGAGCTCTGCCGGTGATTTCATCACGCTGGTCGCTTTGTTATTCGTCATGACGACTGGGCTTGCAGCAACCTTCTTGAACATTGATTCAAAAGGATTCGACTACAGGACAACAATCAGCCCGTGGTTTCGCAACATTTTCTTATTCAAGCCTGATGCCGGGCTTATGGCGAGCGTGCCCCTCTGGTTTAAGCTTCACATCATCATGGGCTACGTCATTTTCATCGTCTGGCCGTTTACTCGGCTCGTCCACGTATTCAGCATGCCGCTAAAATATTTGACAAGAAGCTATGTTGTTTATCGGAAACGGGCGCCCCGGAAAAGCATGTAAACATTTTCCCTAAAGCTAAAACGGCTTTAGGGATTTTTTTCTCCATAGGCAAGCTACCCATAGTCCCCATCAATCATACGATAAAGCAAACCATCAGAAAGGAGCGTTTTTATTGTATCCATACGATCCTTCACTATATGATCCGTATCGCCAGCAATTTCCGCCGGGTCCGCCTCCGGGAGCAGGAGGACAGCAGCAACAGCAGCTGCTCCCCCCGCCGCCGAGCCAATTTCCGCAAGACACCGGCCCTTCGGTATTTGCCGTTGATCCCGGCGGAATCAGAAGATGCCTGTTCAAATACACGTTCATCCGCTTGAGAAACGGCAGCCGTTTTTGGTTCTACCCGGTTTTCGTCGGCCGTCATTCGATTGCGGGCTACCGCTGGAGGCCGCGTCAATTCCGCTGGGTTTACTTCGGTATTGACCTGAACGAGATCACTTCTTTCAGCTGTCAGTAAAAAATAAGAAAAAGGCGCCCCCCATGGACGCCTTTTTTCATATGGTTTATTTCGATTGCAATGTTTCCTTCTCGTCTTCCCAAGCCTCTGTGTTTTTCAGACCTGGAATCGAGCTTGCCTTAAAGACAGGGTTCTTCCCTGCTTTGCGCTGTTCAGTATAGTCTTTCAGCACTTTCGCAGCAATCCCGGAAAGAAGCAAAATCGCAATCAGGTTAATGATCGCCATTAATCCCATAAATAAATCCGCCATGTCCCACACAAGCTGGAAACCGGATACAGATCCGAAGATCACCATTGCGACAACGGCTGTACGGTAAACAGCAAGCGCCGTCTTGCTCTTTTTAATAAATTCAATGTTCGTCTCACCATAATAGTAGTTTCCGACGATTGAGCTGAAAGCAAACAGGAAAATCGCCACTGCGACAAACGCAGGCGCCCAGCTTCCAATGTGATGCTGCATGGCTGCTTGTGTAATTTGAATGCCGTCAAGCTCTTTGCCCGGCGTCAGATTGAACAGCAGAATCATAAAGGCTGTCGCACTGCAGATGACCATCGTATCAAAGAATACGCCAAGCGTTTGGATAAAGCCTTGCTTCGCCGGATGAGAGACATTGGCAGTCGCCGCTGCGTTCGGCGCGCTTCCCATTCCGGCTTCGTTTGAAAACAAGCCGCGCTTCGCACCGATAATAATGATGCTGCCGAGCGTACCCCCTGCAATCTGCTCGATCCCGAAAGCATCTTTCACAATCATCGCGAAAACGGCCGGTATTTGAGAGATATTTGTCAGCACGACAAATAAAGCAAGCGCAAGATAAATGACCGCCATAACCGGAACGATCAATTGCGTGACAGTCACGACGCGTTTCAAACCGCCGAAAATGATAAATCCGGTCAAAACCGCCAAAATAATGCCGACCGTTGTTTTATCAAGGTTGAAAGCCCCTTCCATCGAACCGACGATCGTATTGGCTTGCACCGCATTAAAGATCAAGCCGAATGTAATCGTAATTAAAACGGCAAAGATAATGCCCATCCATCTGGCGCCCAGCGCTTTTTCCATGTAATAAGCAGGACCCCCTCTGAAATGATCGCCGTCTTTGACCTTGTACACTTGAGCCAGCGTACTTTCCACAAAGCTGGAAGCCATACCGACAAGCGCGACAACCCACATCCAAAAGACCGCTCCCGGTCCTCCTGTTGCAACAGCAAGCGCGACACCGGTCAGGTTCCCCGTGCCGACACGCGAAGCGGCGGAAATAAAGAAAGCCTGCAAAGACGAGACGCCTTTTCCTTTCTCCTCCTTTTGTCCGACGATACGAAACATCTCGAAGAAATAGCGGAATTGAACGAATTTCAATTTAAACGTAAAGAACAGGCCTATTCCTATTAATATATAAACTAAATAAGTCCAAATAAAACCGCTCGGGACATTGATGATTTCGCTTAAAATTTCTTCCATAGCACCCTCCTGAAACAAACGAATTTTGTTTTGATGTTAAGTTTTCTAACATGGTAGGATTATATCATAATAATGACACAAGAAAAACTAGATAGAATTTTCTGTTTTTTAAACATAAAGGCTGTTTGCATCATTATTACTTTAGCCCTAATGCTCATTATAGCAGAGTATCATCTTTATTCATACATAAAAATGCGCTTTCATTCCGAATGCGCTACGAAAAATCTCATGTTGTCAATAAATATTTGCCAACTGTCACAAAATAATCATCTTTTCTTATCACATAAAATATGCTAAGATGATGAGATACTAAGGGGATGAGATCAAATGAAAAAGACATTGTTTCTGCAACTGTCCATATTCTTTTTAGTCATTGCGAGCCTTCATTCGTTCTCAATGCCCCAGATGCCGGCAAATCACCATACGCAAAAAGCCGCTGTTTCAGGAGATGAACTCCATGAACTGACAGTCGGCAAATATGGTGACGAAAAGGCGAAATCATTGTGGAATTCACTCGGCTTCGGAGCTGAATCCATCCTTCTCTTAATCTTAGCTGCGGCTTCCGGCCAGGCGTTCATGATGAACAGGCGGAAAGAGCATCTGAAGGCATTTATGCTCGCGGTGTTCTATCACTCTTCTTATTTCGATAAAGTGCATGTTTTAAAACCATAACCATACGAAAAAAACGGGAGGTTTTAACATGTTATTTATCATAAGAACGGTGATTATTGGACTATTTTCATTGGCAGCAATCAATTTGTTTGTTTTTCAAGGAATTGAATTCATGCACGCGTTTACCGATCTTTTCAATCGCCAGGACAGCTGAATTTAGCGACCCGAAAAAGCTGGACAATAAAATTTCATAAAGCAGTTTGATTGGCATGAATCCGGCATTGCACGGATTCATGCCTTTTCATTTGGTCTTCCTTTGTCTTCTGATTGCAGTAAGACTTTAAAGCGGAACAATCCTATTATACTTAAATACAACTTTTCCATCTTCTTCAAAAACAATTAAATTTTTTCGAAAAATTTTAAACATTTTTTTAACAACTGCCGCCGTTTTATTTCAAATCTACAAATATAAGATATAATGTTACTGTACCAATTAAATACCAATTACTTATAGAAAGAAGATGTTCATATGAGTAAAGTATCCGGAAAAATTGCTTTTGTTACTGGCGGAGGCCAAGGAATTGGCGAAGCAATCTGCAAACGCTTGGCGGAGGATGGGTTCGCTGTTGCAGTTGCCGATTATAATGCAGAAACTGCGACACAAGTTGCTGAGGACATTAACCAGCATATCGGTAAGGCAATTGCAGTTAAAGTGGATGTTGCTGATCGTGACGATGTTTTTAAAGCAGTCGATGAAACGGTTAAACGCCTCGGCGGTCTTGATGTGGTAATCAACAATGCAGGTCTTGGACCAACCACACCTATTGAAAGCATTACATATGAAGATTATCGGAAAGTCTATGATGTTAACGTCGGCGGTACTTATTGGGGAATACAAGCAGCTGTAAAAGCCTTTAAAGAACTTGGGCACGGCGGGAAAATCATTAATGCTTCTTCTCAAGCCGGCCAAGTCGGTAACCCGGGCTTGGCAGTTTACGGCGGAACAAAGTTCGCTGTTCGCGGGATTACGCAAACGGCGGCAAAAGATCTAGCTGAATTAGGTATTACTGTTAACGCCTTTTGTCCGGGTATCGTTAAAACGCCTATGATGATGGGGATTGCACAGCAAACCGCTGATGAAGCAGGCAAACCATTTGAATGGGGAATGGAACAATTCGCTAAAAATATTGCATTAAAACGCTTATCAGAGCCGGAAGATGTAGCAGCATGCGTTTCTTACCTTGCAGGGCCGGACTCAGATTATATGACCGGCCAGTCTCTTATCATTGATGGCGGAATGGTATTTAATTAATTTTAAAATCTATTCAATATGGAGGGCGGAATTTTCCGCCTCCATATTGAATAACAAGCTAGAGCTGATATCGTCACGGTTCGTCCAACCACGCCCCGTTTAAAAATTTTGACCAAAGAACGTCTTCCCTTTGAAACCCCTGTTGCACTAGTGCAAAGATTTCCCCTGCGATAAGCGGCAACCAAGATAACTCCTTTCTATTCCGCTCCAATCCTCATAGGTTTATTTGCGCGCTTTTTCCGTCAATTTGTTTATTTCCTCCATCTCTTTCGATTTCCTCTAAACTGCGACCTCGAGTTTCAGGGACGCGTGTCCGGATAAATACAACTCCAAGTAAACAAATCACACCGAAGATTGCAAACACAACTTCTTGAGACATCGAAGCGGTCATAATAGGAAATAGCAATCCAACCAAGAAAGAGCCAATCCAGTTAAATGATGAAGCTAATCCAGACGCACGCCCGCGAATGACCAGAGGGAAAATTTCTCCAACGATGACCCAAGTTAAAGGAGCCCATGTGAATGAATAAAGTGCTACATAGATACTTAAAAAGACAACCATCATCATCGGATTTGCATTAGGAATTAATATATTCAATATTGCCGGCAAAATAAAGGACAGCCCCATAATGGTTCCGCCTACTGTTAATAAAGTGCGGCGATTAAATTTATCAGCAATCATGATGAATAGTAATGAACCTAGCACGAGAATAACACCTTGAATAATCGGCCACATCAACGCTGAACTTGCTGCATTCCCTGTTGCTTTTTCTACAATCAAAGGAATGTAATAAAAAATTGCGTTCGCACCCTGGAATTGTTGAAAGGCGGCAACACCCACACCGGCAATTAATAAAAAACGATATTTATTACTTAATAGTGTAGACCAAGATGCTTTTTGATTTGCCTTCGTCTCTTCTCTTGCAGTTTCTTGAATTTGTGCTATTTCAGAATCAATCTCTCCTTTGTTAGAGCGAATATAGCTCAACACCTTTCGAGCTTCATCAAGTTTATTGTTCTTGATTAAAAAACGCGGTGATTCGGGTAACTTTAACATTCCAACATATAAGATCAAAGCAGGTACGGCAGCCAAACCAAGCATCAACCGCCATGCCATTGTTTCCGGCAAATCTTTCAAGAGAAAATCAACAATGTAAGAAAGCAACATTCCAGAACAAATCATGGTTTGATTAATTCCTGACAGCCGTCCGCGTAAACGTGCAGGCGCCATTTCCGACATATAGGCCGGGACCAATGCAGAAGCAGCACCAACGGCCAATCCCAATAAAACCCGAGAAACAATCAAAAACAGGACCCCGTTATGAGGTGCTATTCCTGACAAAATGGATCCAACAACAAAAATGACAGCGGAAATTAAAATCATTTTGCGACGTCCCAAACGATCAGAAAGTTGTCCGGCCAGGGCGCCTCCAAAAATAGCGCCTAACATAACCGAAGAGGTAATCCATCCAATAACCCCGGCGTTGTCTTGAAGGTTCCAATCATGTTGCAGAAAAGGCAAAGCACCCGTCATAACGCCGATATCATAACCGAAAAGAATGCCGGCAAAAGCCCCGAAAAAATAAATGAAGCCACTTGAGATTTTCTTTTCATTAACCATTAAAGTTCCCTCCTCAAGGTTGAAATGATATTGTGTAATCCAGCCACCAAAATTATCGATGGCTGTTTAAGAACTCATAAAAGTGTTTTCCAACTGCAAATACATGCTAGGATATAGGTGGGATTTCTCACTAACATCATGGTTTTATTTGCCTATTATTAAACGCTTTCAATTTTTCCGGAATATGACGATAACGCTTACAAAATCATGAATATTTCGATATCTGATATCCCTATTTTTCACCTCCAAGGAAGCAGAACCTCCTCGGAGGTTAGAGGCATTACTTAATAACCACATATTCCAGGTCAACCAGTTTTGCATAAGTGATCATTTGGTCTGCTGTTACATTCAATGAAACAACTGTATGGTGACCGCCGCCATTCTCAAGCCACGCTTTCACTCCATCCTGGAAGTTAGGCTTCACTTCCCAAAGCACCCGTGCCACTGGAAGGTTTGGTGCCGGAACAGTTGGTTCAAATGCAGAAACTTCGTTAATCAACAGTTTGTAGTGCGTACCAAAGTCTGCCATTGAAACAACCACACCATCTCCTGCTTTTCCGTCGAACACTAAGCGCGCCGGGTCTTCACGATCACCAATACCTAATGGAGATACGATAATTTTCGGTTTGTTGCTTGCTAAAGATGGGTCAACTTCAAGCATATGTGATTGAAGGATTGATTCTTGACCGGCAGCTAATTCATATGTGTAATCTTCCATAAAGCCGGTTGATTGGTTGCGGCTCATCACTTTAAGTAAGCGATCGAGCGCTGCCGTTTTCCAATCTCCTTCACCAGCAAAGCCGTATCCTTGGGCCATCAAACGTTGGACGGCAAGACCCGGAAGTTGTTTCATCCCATATAAATCTTCAAAGTTAGTTGTGAAGGCATGATAACCACCATCATCCAGGAAGCGTTTAATGGCGATTTCATAGCTTGCTTGTACTTTTACGCTCTTCTCCCAATCTTCCTGACTGTAAGTACCATAATCAAATTCATAAAGGTCTGCATATTCAGCAAACAATTGATTAATTTCTTCATCTGTAACCGCATTCACGTATTGAACAAGATCACCAATGCCAAAGTAATCAACTGTCCAGCCAAATTGAATTTGCGCTTCAACCTTATCCCCTTCAGTAACAGCAACGTTACGCATGTTGTCACCAAATCGAGCGACCTTGATGTTGAAGCTTTCGTTATAAGCAACCGCTACGTCCATCCATTCCGCAATTTGCTGTTGCACTTCAGGACGCTCCCAATAACCTACGACAACTTTATTTTGTTTTTTCAAACGGGCATTGATAAAACCATATTCACGGTCCCCATGAGCAGATTGGTTTAGGTTCATAAAGTCCATGTCAATCGTTGTCCATGGAATACTTTCATTAAATTGTGTCGCTAAATGAAGTAACGGTTTTTGTAATAATTTCGTTCCGCGAATCCACATTTTTGCAGGTGAAAAAGTATGCATCCAAGTGATAACACCGGCAACTTCGTCACGATAGTTCACTTCTTTCATGATGTTTGTGATTTTATCTGCACTCACAGCTAAATCTTGCAATACAAGCGGGTATGGCAATACAGCGCTTTCATTTAGAGCATCAGTCACGGCTTGCGCGTGCGCTCTGACTTCTTCCAGCGCTTCTTCCCCATAAAGATGTTGTGAACCTACGACAAACCAAAATTCTTTTTTTCCTGTAGTTAACATCATAACCCTCTTTTCTAAAATGAATAGTTTGATAGAATCGATTTACTTTTGACCATAATAAGCATTTTCACCGTGTTTGCGTAAATAATGTTTATCTAAAATATATTGTGGTAATTCTTTCGCAAAATGATTTAATTCTCGTGTAAATAAATTCATTTTCGCGACTTCGTCCAACACCACACTATTCAATACTGCTGATTTTACATCTTTGCCCCAAGTAAATGGACCATGACCGTGAAGTAAGACACCAGGAACAGCTAAAATATCTAACCCGCGCTCTTTAAAAGTTTCGATAATGACATGACCTGTTTCTGCTTCGTAACCTCGATCAACCTCCTCTTGTGTCAAGTAACGGGCACATGGCACGGAACCATAGAATGTGTCTGCATGAGTGGTTCCCATCGCGGGAACATCAAGGCCTGCTTGAGCCCAGATTGTCGCCCAAGTTGAATGAGTGTGTACAATTCCTCCAATTTCAGGGTAATGCTTATAAAGTACCGCGTGAGTCGCTGTATCTGATGAAGGCCTCAGTACTCCTTCAACAACATGGCCATCTAAATCAACAACCACCATATCACTAGCTTTCATTGTTTCATAATCAACACCACTAGGTTTGATAACGAATAAACCAGTTTCACGGTCAATGGCACTTGCATTTCCCCATGTGTATTTCACGAGTCCATATTTAGGCAAGTCCAAATTTGCTTGTAACACTTCTTCTTTCAGTTGTTCTAGCACGTCAACCCCTCACTTTCCACTCATTAAATCAAATGATCCACAGCGGCCTGCTCAATCATTAAACCTTTTTTGTACCGTTCGATAAATGCTTCAAATCCTTCAACATCTAATTGATCAGGGTAAATTTCTTGCCCGGCATCTTCTTCAAAGACTTTCTTGTCGAGGAAATCTTCCAAGCTTTCTTCTTGATCATTGTTCATCATGTAAGAAGCAAGAATAGCCATCCCCCACGCACCGCCCTCTCCGGCTGTTGCCATCACCGATACTGGCGTATTCATTGCAGCTGCAACAATTTTTTGTCCGACAAGAGGGGTTTTGAATAAACCGCCGTGAGCTAAAATGCTATCAATTTCAATATTTTCCTCTTTGGTCAAAATATCCATTCCGATTTTCAAAGCTGCAAAAGCTGCAAAAAGGTGTGTCCGCATGAAGTTTGCTAAATCGAAACGACTCTCTGGTGAGCGGACAAATAACGGCCGGCCTTTTTCTAGTCCTGTAATATTTTCACCGGAGAAATATCCGTAGCTTAGTAAGCCGCCGCCATCTGAGTCAGCTACCAATGCTTTATTCAACATCACTTCGAATAATTTATTCATTTCAACCTTTTGTCCCATTGCCTCAAAAAATTCACGAAACAACCCTAGCCAAGCATTCATATCGCTTGAGCAGTTATTCGCATGAACCATTCCAACCGGACTGCCATTTGGCGTTGTTACCAAATCAATTTCCGGATATACTTTTGAAAGTTCTTTCTCTAATACAATCATGGCAAAAACTGAAGTTCCTACTGAGATGTTTCCAGTGCGTTTCCTCACACTATTCGTAGCAACCATTCCTGTTCCGGCATCGCCTTCCGGCGGACAAATCGGAATGCCTGGTTGTAAATTTTTTGATTGATCCAGAATTTTCGCGCCAATTTCGGATAATTCGCCAGCTTGCTCGCCTGAAATATAAACTTTAGGAAGAATATCCCTTATCATCCAAGGATAGCCTTTGTTCGAAATCAATTCATCAAATTGCTTGATCATCGATTCATTGTAATTTTGCGTTGATTCATCAATTGGGAACATGCCCGAAGCATCTCCAATGCCAATTGCTTTATTGCCAGTCAGCAACCAGTGAATGTACCCGGCTAAAGTGGTGATATAATCAATGCGAGGCAAATGCTTCTCTTCATTTAATATCGCTTGATATAAATGAGCAATACTCCACCGTTCAGGGATATTGAATTGAAATTGATCAGTTAATTCTTTTGCTGCAGCACTGGTTGTTGAGTTACGCCAAGTTCGAAACGGAACAAGCAGCTCCCCTGTGTTGTCAAAAGCCATATATCCATGCATCATGGCAGAAAATCCGATAGAACCGATTTTGCGAATGGTGATACCATAATTTCGTTCAACTTCATTCTTCATTTCACTATAAGCTGTTTGCAACCCGGTAATAATATCTACCAAGTTGTACGTCCAAAATCCATCTTCCAAGCGGTTTTCCCACTCATAACTTCCAGATGCGATTGTTTCAAAACTACGATCAATCAACACCGCTTTAATACGTGTGGATCCGAATTCAATTCCAAGTGATGTTTCTCCCTCAGTTATCGCCTGCTTGATGTTTACTTGATTCGCTTTCACGTTATCCCCCCTCTGATAGCGATTTCAAAATTATTCGAAAGAAGGCATTCCCCTTTTCGCTTAACTTAATTACAGACTTAGTATATTTTTTGTACGTACATTTGTCAATCCTGAATATAATATGTTCATATAAATATCACAACGATATTTCTGTTCGCTTTCTCTTAAACGCTTATAATAAAAGGTATTTGTATAACATAAAATCTAAAGAAAAAAATTAGAATTACTGTTCATTTTCACGAAAATAAGGCGAAATCTTTTCATTCATTGAAAGCCATGATAAAATATGTCCACACAAATCATTCAATTAAAAAAATTAGAATGCGAACAATTATGAAAGAAGTGAGTGAAATGAAACCAAAGTATAAGGTCATTATTAATGATATAAAAAGTAAAATCCTTTCAGGAGTTTACAGGGTAGGAGAACAAATTCCTACTGAATCCGCCATACAAGAAGAGTATAAAGTCAGCCGGCACACTGTTCGAAAGGCCATTTTAGAGCTGGCGAACGAGGGGTTTTTAAGAAGCGAAAAAGGGTCTGGCACTTATGTAAGTAACCAGTATCAATCAAAACCTGGCGGGAATTCCAATAATAAAATAATCGGTGTAATCACGACCTACATTTCAGATTACATTTTCCCCTCAATTATTCGCGGAATTGAAGGGAGATTGAATGAGGCTAATTATTCGTTACTATTAGCTAGTACAAATAATGATGTCGAACAAGAAAAAAAAGCTTTGGAAATGATGCTGTCATTTGGCGTAGATGGTTTAATTGTTGAACCTACGAAAAGTAATCTATACAATCCTAATATTGCTTACTATTTATCGTTTAAGGAACAGGATATTCCTTTCATCATGATCAATGCTTATTATGAAGAATTAGATGTTCCTTTTCTTTGTCTCGATGATGTGCAGTCAAGCTATCTCGCTACAAAAGAATTAATATCAAAAGGGCATACACAAATTGGTCTCATTTCAAAAATGGATGATTTACAAGGAAAGTATCGAATGAAGGGATATATAAAAGCGCTTGGTGAAGCCAAATTACGATTTCAACCAGAGCATGTGCTTTCATACAATACAGAGACGAAGCTGGACCTATACACAAACCTGAAGAAGTTTTTAAATGAAAAGAGAGACGTGTTGACTGCAATTGTTTGCTATAACGACGAAGTAGGGTTGGAAGTAGCAAATGTATGCAGACAACTTAATATTTCTGTCCCAGACAAATTGTCAATTATTGGTCAGGATAATTCGTATATTGCCAAAAATGCGAATATCAAACTAACAACATTGACACATCCTCAAGAACAAATGGGACACGATGCAGCTGATTGGGTCATCAAGAAATTACAAGGAAAGAAGGACTTACCAAACGAAACCTACTATCAGCCTGTGTTAATTGAAGGTGAAACCGTAAAAGAGTTAGACGTACAATAAAGGAAAACCCAGTCCATGTTCACTAAAGGCGTGAATACGGACTGGGTTGTTTTACTCTGTTATCAATTAAGCAGCAGAGAATTTTCATGTATTTGACGCTTACTCCAAAAAGAAGCCCAACAAAGAAAAAAGCTTGTATCACAAGAAAAGTAGCCTAGTGTTTAAAAATCAACCTGTTTAAGGTTTATCTGGCATGTTCTTTTTCAGCAGCATTCTTCGCGGTTCTATTCTTGATGGGCATGTGGTGATATGAGGTCAATTTCACTCCAGTTCATGTTTGCTGATCCATACATCTGTTACTTCTCCTGCCTCATCTTCGTCGATGATGAAAGAACCGTTGCTGTACCGGTCATGAAGCTTGATATCTTTGACAAGCAGCTCCTCTGTGATACCTTTTTCGGTTTGAAGCGTGATTTGAGCATGATATGAGCATGCGAGCAGCCCGGTGATGCGGTGAGGTTTTTTCTTCAGTTCCCTCAGCATGAGAACCCCTCGTTTCGCCCGTGACGTTTTTTCAAATTCGGTGCGGTTCATCCGCTTAATAGATCCGCGCTGGGTCGCGAGCACAAGCACATCCGATTCCTCTAACACCTGCCCGCTGGCGACAAAGTCGCCGTCTTTCAAATTGACGCCTTTGACACCGGCCGCCCTTGCGCCGACGACGCTGACCTCATCTTCTGAGAACCACAGACCGTAGCCGGAATGTGTTGCGATAAACAAATCTTTCGTTCCGTCCGTTACATGAACATCGACCACTTCATCGTCGCCTTTTAAGTTAAGAGCGACCAGTGCTTTTGAATAGCGCTGTGCTTTATACTGCATCAGCTGAGTTCTTTTCGCCATTCCGTTTTTCGTAAAGAACAGCAGGTATTCAGATTCGGTAAACTCCCTGACAGGGATCGCCTTGACGATGGATTCATCACTGTCGATCGATATGATATTTGTGATGTGCTGACCCAAGTCTTTCCATCTGATATCAGGAAGCTGGTGAACGGGACAATACACATAGCTCCCTTTATTTGTGAACAAGAGCAGTACGTCTGTCGTATTCATTTCCAGCTGACAGAGCAGACGATCGGTATCTTTCATGCCGAAGTCCTGGCCGTTTGATGCAGCAAAAGACCGCTGGCTCGTTCGTTTAATATAACCGTCTTTCGTCACGGTCACATAAACGTCTTCAGACGCCACTATCACTTCAAGATTGATTTTGATTTCTTCGATTTTTTCTTCGATGACAGAACGCCTTTGACCGGCATAGGTTTTTTTCACCTTTTTCAAGTTGTCTTTGATCACTTTTAAGAGTTTCTTGTCATTGGAAAGGATCTCTTCCAGCTCTTTGATCTTCTGATCGAGTTCTTTTGCTTCTTCTTGGAGAGCCGTAATATCTGTGTTTGTCAGCCTGTACAACTGCAATGAAACGATCGCTTCAGCCTGCGGCTCTGTAAATGCGAACTTTTCGATCAGATTGTTTTTGGCATCGCGCTTGTCATTGGAGGAGCGGATCGTCGCAATGACTTCGTCCAAAATGGACAGTGCCTTCATCAATCCTTCTACGATATGATGCCTTTCCTTCGCTTTTTTCAGCTCATACTGAGAACGGTTTGTGATGACTTCTTTTTGGTGGCCGATATAAGCGTCCAAAATCGATGTGAGATTCATCAGCATCGGTCTTCTGTTATGAATAGCCACCATGTTAAAGTTGTACGGAATCTGCAAATCCGAGTTTTTGTACAAGAAATTTAAAATGCCTTGTGCATCCGCTTCTTTTTTCAGCTCAATCACGATTCTGAGTCCTGTCCGGTCGGTCTCGTCACGGACTTCGGAAATCCCTTCGACCTTCCGTTCAATCCTGAATTCGTCCATTTTTTTCACTAAATTCGCTTTGTTGACTTCAAACGGAATTTCAGTAATGACAATTTGCTGGCGGCCGCCTCTGATCGTTTCGATCTCGGCTTTGCCCCTGATGATGATTTTACCTTTTCCGGTTTCATAGGCTTTTTTTATGCCTTCTTTCCCCTGGATGATTCCTCCGGTCGGAAAGTCCGGTCCTTTTACGAGCTCCATAAGGTCATCCACACTGCAGTTCGGCGAGTCAATCCGCCTTATCACGGCATCGATCACTTCTCCGAGATGGTGCGGCGGAATGTCAGTCGCATACCCGGCGGAAATCCCTGTCGATCCGTTGACAAGCAGGTTCGGGAACATCGCCGGAAGGACGACGGGCTCCTTGCTTGTATCATCAAAGTTTGGCACAAACTCGACCGTTTCTTTGTCAATATCTCGCAAAAGCTCTGAAGCGATCGCTGCGAGCCTTGCTTCTGTATAACGCATCGCAGCCGGCGGATCACCGTCGATGCTTCCGTTGTTACCGTGCATTTCAACCAGCACGTTGCGAACCTTCCAGTCCTGGCTCATCCGCACCATCGCTTCGTAGACCGAACTGTCTCCGTGAGGATGATAGTTCCCGATTACATTACCGACCGTTTTTGCGGCCTTGCGGAAATTCTTATCGTGCGTGTTTCCTTCCGCATGCATGGCGTATAGGATTCTTCTTTGAACAGGCTTCAGGCCGTCCCTGGCGTCAGGGAGCGCCCGATCCTGAATAATGTATTTGCTGTATCGGCCGAAACGGTCGCCGATCACGTCTTCCAATGGTAAATCATGATAAATCTCTGGCTGTGCCATTTATTTAAACCTCCTCAGCGACCGATAAATTCTCGTTTTCTAAAATGTTGCTTTCTTCATCAAGTCCGAAAGCGACGTTTTTCTCAATCCATTTTCTTCTCGGCTCAACTTTGTCGCCCATCAATGTCGTCACGCGCCTTTCCACACGGGCTGCGTCATCGATTTTAACTCTGACAAGCGTTCTTGATTCCGGGTTCATTGTCGTTTCCCAAAGCTGGTCAGCGTTCATTTCGCCGAGACCTTTATAGCGCTGAATTGTATATCCTTTTCCGACTTTTTTGAGGACGTCGTCCATTTCTTCATCAGACCAAGCATATTCAATGATTTCTTTTTTGCCCGACCCTTTGCTGACTTTATAGAGCGGCGGCAGCGCGATAAACACTTTTCCGTGCTCGATCAGCGGCTTCATATAGCGGTAGAAAAAAGTCAGGAGCAGCACTTGGATATGAGCGCCGTCTGTATCCGCATCTGTCATGATGATGACTTTGTCGTAATTGATGTCCTCAATGTCAAAATCGGCGCCGACCCCTCCGCCGATCGCGTGAATGATCGTATTGATCTCTTCATTTTTAAAAATATCGGCCAGTTTCGCTTTTTCCGTATTGATAACCTTTCCGCGGAGCGGCAGGACAGCCTGGAATTTCCGGTCTCTTCCCTGCTTTGCTGATCCTCCGGCAGAGTCACCCTCCACGAGATACAACTCGTTTTTGGACGGATTCCTTGATTGTGCAGGCGTCAGCTTGCCGGAGAGCGTCGCTTCGGATTTCTTTCTTTTCTTTCCGCTTCTTGCCTCTTCTCTTGCTTTTCTCGCAGCTTCTCTTGCCTGGGAGGCTTTAATCGCTTTCTTGACGAGCAATGTTGCCGTTTCCCTGTTTTCTTCAAGGAAATATGCGAGCTGCTCGGAGACGATCGCATCAACGGCTGACCTTGCTTCACTCGTGCCGAGCTTTCCTTTTGTCTGTCCTTCAAATTGCAGAAGCTCTTCTGGAATCCGGACGGAAACGATTGCTGACAGGCCTTCCCGGATGTCCGTTCCTTCAAGGTTTTTGTCCTTTTCTTTTAAAAGGGCCACCTTTCTCGCATATTCGTTGAATGCTCTCGTCATCGCCGTTTTTGCACCGGACTCATGGGTTCCCCCGTCCTTTGTTCTGACATTATTGACGAATGACAGGATGTTTTCAGAATAGCCGTCATTAAATTGAAACGCGAAGTCCACCTCGATGCCGTTGTGCTCCCCTTCAAATGAGACCACTTCAGAAAGCGCGTCTTTCTCCTCATTTAAATAAGCGACAAAAGCTTCGATTCCGTTTTCGTATAAAAACGTTTCTTTTGTTTGATCGCGTTCATCGATCAATTCGATTTTTAATCCTTTTAACAAAAAGGCTGATTCTCTCAGACGCTCTGAAAGCGTTTCAAAGTTAAATGTCGTTGTGCTGAACATCGTAGGATCAGGCTTGAAATGAATCAGGGTGCCGGTCTTTTTGGTCGTTCCGATTTTATCAAGGGATGTCACCGGTTTGCCGCCGTTTTCAAAACGCTGCCTGTAAACATTTCCGTCCCGCTCAATCGTGACTGTCAGCCACTCGGACAGGGCGTTTACAACGGATGCACCGACGCCGTGCAGCCCCCCGCTCGTTTTATAGCCGCCTTGGCCGAACTTTCCTCCGGCATGCAGCACTGTCAAAATAATTTCGGGAGTCGGTTTGCCGAGCTTATGCATTCCTGTTGGCATTCCCCGGCCTCTGTCTTGCACCGATATGCTGTTATCTTTATGTATCTTTACTATAATGTGATTCCCATGGCCCGCGAGGACTTCATCGACGGAATTATCGACGATTTCATATACGAGATGGTGCAGGCCCCGGCTGTCTGTTGAACCGATGTACATACCGGGGCGTTTTCTGACCGCTTCCAGGCCTTCGAGCACCTGTATGGAATCATCATTATAGTCAACTTGCTGTTTCTTAACCAAATGCATAAACCCCTTTCAAAAATCAAACATTGCTTATAAAGAATAATACACACTCTGTCATGTAAAGCAAAGTATTATCCGATTCTTTTCCAAGCGCTTCAAGCATTGTCGGGAACATGTTAAAATGAAAGCCGCTTTTTTGCACAGCCGTCATTTTACACGATTCGTCCCCTGGAGGACAAGGCTTTTCCACCAGCAATTGGAAAATCATTCTTAAAAAAACTGTCCAAGACTTATTGTAGCCGTTTTCCACAGCAATTCGCAAACATATTCTCGCATAAAAAAGACAAAAACCCTTGAAAAAACAAGGATTTTTGTCTTTTTTATGCCGATTTTGTTAACGCGTGCGCCACTTTTATACACAAATCCATAATCACCGTATAGCCTTTTTCGCTCAGAAGCCGATAAGCCTCTTCGTTGACAAGCCCCTGCTGCGCCCAAAACACATCTGCGTCTATCTCCAGGAATTCCTTTGCGACATCGGGCAGATGTTCGGATCTTCTGAACACATTGACGATATCAATATGTCCTTCAATGTCTTTTAATGATGCCACAGCCTTGACGCCCAGCGCTTCATCTATGGCCGGATTGACAGGGATGATGTCATATCCCGCGTCCTGCATCGCTTTTGATACCATGTGCGATGTTCTTTCAGGATTGTCGGACAGGCCGACTACCGCGATTCGTTTGCTGTTTTCAAGAATGCTTTTGATTTCCTGTTTAGAAGGGTTTTCCATGGCGATCACTCCTTTTACGTTCAGTTTACACGAAAGCAAAGGCGATAATCAAAATTTTCATATGATTAGGGCGCATTATCTTGTATGATATATACGGTACTTTTAAAGAAAAGCCGTCATGAAAGGCGCCTCTCATGTTAAAATAAAGAGAAGGGATCATCTAAAAAGGAGAAATGAAATGTTAATTGCTTTATTATTTGTTTTAGCCTATCTACTCGGCAGCATTCCGTCCGGCTTAATTGTCGGAAAGGCCGCCAAAGGAATCGACATCAGGGAACACGGCAGCGGCAATCTTGGCGCCACCAATGCATTCCGGACACTTGGGGTGAAAGCCGGCTCCATCGTGGTGGCTGCGGATATTTTGAAAGGGACGCTCGCCGCCTTTCTGCCCGCCATCCTCCACATCGGCGTACACCCTTTGTTGGCCGGTGTAGCCGCAGTCATCGGGCATATGTTCCCTGTGTTCGCAAAATTTAAAGGCGGAAAAGCTGTCGCTACTTCCGGAGGCGTATTGCTTTGCTATCAGCCTTTTCTGTTTCTCACAATGATTGCGGTGTTCTTTCTGTTTTTGTATATCACAAAATATGTATCGCTTTCTTCCATTTTAACCGGCTTGTATACAACGGTTTACAGCCTGTTTACCAAAGATCTTTTATTGGTGGCAGTCGTCGCCTTTCTAACGGCGTTTGTCGTATACAGACACAGGACGAACATTAAACGCATTATGGATAAAACCGAGCCTAAAATCAAGTGGATGTCCGGCAAAAAATGAGCCTGTCCGAAAAACATTATATTTTCATGATCGGACAAAATCGTTATATACTATAAATAGATTCAGCATGCTTTGAAACAAATGATGAAGGAGTGCTTGCCCGTGAATTTGAAAATTAATGAAGAGGCGCTTAAATGGTATAAGGACGAGCTTGATTTAAAAGAAGGAGATCAGGTTCGCTTCTTTGTCCGCTACGGAGGCTGCAGCAATGTTCAAAAAGGCTTCTCCCTTGGGGTTTCCAAAGATGAGCCGCAGCAAATCGGTGTGAGTGCGGAAAAAGACGGCATTACGTTTTTCGTTGAAGAAAGTGATGTATGGTATTTCGACGGCCATGATCTGCTTGTCACCTATAATGAATCTTCGGAAGAGCCTGTTTTTGAATATCAGTAAAAAAGAGCATTTTTTCAGCTTGCAGAGAAACTCTTGTTATTCTGCAAGTTTTTTTATTTTTTATCTTAATTAAAGTACCGAAAAAAAGACTTCCGACACATAGGCCGGCTTGCCTGAGTGTGCGGCACATGCACACCGTGCGCTGCGTACACCTCCCCGAACAAATGAGTAAGGTACAGATTTTGTATATCTAAAATGCAGTTCGTCTAAAATAAAGCGGCAAGGATTTTCCCATTCTTCAAGATTTTTTCACAATCTTCTATTATACAGAGTCATTGACATCGAGGTGTTTGGACATGTTTTACGGTGTGATAACCTTTATTTTGCTAGCTGTTTTTCTGATCTTTTATTTAACGGACCGAAGAAGGATCATCAACGGTTTTTTATTCAATCTATTTTTTTGTTCATTTCTTGTTCTATCCTACTATCTGGCATACGTTGTCGGAATCGGATTTTTCAGACTGTTCGTCATTCTACCGCTGCTGATCTTTTTCTTTATCCTAACGTTTGGTCTATTTGCTTTAATGATCGGGTTATTTCTGAATGCGAGAATTCTTATCAAAAGAGAAGGACGACGATTGTCTAATTGTTTGACTTTAATTTCCGGGTTAGGCATTATCATATTTTTCCTATTGTCAGTGATTGACCCCGCTCGTTTTTTATCGCCAAATGTTCAGCCATTGTTTGCGGGATCATCGCTTATTACGGTCTATTTCTTTTTTCATTTAACAAATTTCTTAACAGCTTATTTTCTATATCAATTTAACAGACCGAAGCTTAATCAGGATTACATCATCGTTCTCGGGAGTGGATTAATTAACGATACAGTACCGCCGCTTTTAGCAAGCAGGATCAATAAGGCTGTCGATTTTTATTGGAAACAGACAGCTGTTGCTTCTCCGCCGAAAATCATCTTCTCCGGCGGGCAAGGACCTGATGAAAATCTTTCTGAAGCTGAAGCGATGCAAAGATATGCTTTAAAAAAAGGGATACCCGGAGAGCACACTTTGAAAGAAGACCGTTCTGTCAATACATATCAAAATATGCTTTTCTCCAAACAACTGATGGACTCATTAACAGACGGCAAATATAACAGCATCTTCACAACAAACAATTTCCATCTGTTCCGCGCCAGCCTATATGCAAAACGAGCAGGCTTGAAAAGCGACGGCATCGGTTCAAAAACCGCTTTTTATTATTGGCCGAACGCCATGATCCGTGAATATATCGCTGTGGTTGTGATGAATCGTAAACGGCATAGCATTGTCGTAGGAACGATATTGGGTTTTTCTATACTTTTGACCGCAATTCATTTTTTCATTGATTAAAACGTCAAACATGCGTCTTGAGATGTTGGTTTGTCTGGATGGCACCAACAAGAATGCTATTGATGGAAGTCTCGATGGATTATGATGGGTATTTTTGAAGGACATCTTCACCAGAAAGATGTCTTTTTGCTTGGAAAATATAATTTCACTACACCGATGATTCAAATAGAATGGAAAACGATTTTCCCGCTATTTCGCAAAAACCTCCCCTTCTTTTATCTGCAACAAGCCGCAACTGAAAAGTGATGGTCTCAAATGCTAAAGCCTCAATTGACCCTTATCAGATCTAATGGTGAACAGATTCTTTTTTCTCAATGCTTCTCTCTGCTTCAAGTAGCTGTTTTTTTGGTGCGCTTGAACTTTAAATGCTTACAAAAGTGAAAGGAATATGTAAGAAAAATCAATAGTTTCGTTTGGAGGTTTTATATATGATGGGTTCGAGGTGATAAATAATGAAATGGTTTTTAGGGATTTTAACGGCAGGACTGATAATTTTGGCCGGGGGCTACTTTTTATATTCCGGATATTATTCAACGGAAGATTATTACGTCAAAATTACAAAAGATCCAAAAGTCGTGAAAGAAAAAGCGAGTGATGGATACACATATATAAATTATAACTATGATGTTACAGGTTATGATAAAGATGGAAAACCCAAAAACCTAAAACTCTCTTCTCAGGAAAAAATGCAGAAAGGTCAGTATTATATTATTCATTGGGAAGACAGAAGGGACATCATATCCAGCAAAGAAAAAGTAAGCGAGAAGCAAATAGATCAGGACATCATGCACAAATTAAACAATCAAAATGAATGAGACGCTCACTCTGCTCCCTAAAACTTCTTGTTTTAGGGACTTTTTTATGAAAAATAAAATGACTGCGGCCTTACCAAGGGATGAAAAACACTGAGGTACGACATCATTGAAACTAAAGATATCGTTCCGTCTTTTTCTCCTTCAATTTTTGCTCAACAGGATGAAACAAGCAAGGACAATGCTTGCTTGTTTCAAGGGTGTCCGGGTTTCTCTAAAACATCGAATGATTCGAGCCTGAAACGCTTGATATGGCTTGAGAGCTTTTCTTGTTTTAAAATCTCGATCTGCTTCTCTCCCAATAAATCAAAGTGAGGAAATTTGCTTCTTTTATGGATCCACTCTTTTTTCAGTCCGTACTGTTTGCCCCACTCTGCAAGCTTATCAATGTTGCCGCATCCTGCTTTTGTCACGGTATTGACATCCGGATACCTATCATCGAGCCAGTAATGCGTGAGGAACGCAACTTCGCCGTTTGAAACGGCGCGCTTCCATTCGTTCAGCTCGTTTCTTTTAATCCCGAACGCCATTACTTTTTGGCCTCTTCATAAGCTTCATGCCACTTTGGATAAAGCTTGCGGAACTGAACCGGTTTGAAGCTGTTCCCGTCAACGCAAATATGGGACGATGTGGCCTTCACAGCGGTTTCACTAGCGGAATTGAAGATTTCATACCCATATACCGTTTTAAAGCCGTTATATTCTTCAATCCACGTATGTACCGTCGCGGTTTCACCGTAGCGAAGAGGTTTGACGTAGCGGACATTGATATCCACGACAGGCGACAGGATGCCGTCTTTCTCCATTTCGGCGTAAGAGAAGCCGAGTTCTTTAATTAAAGCCGTCCGTCCTACCTCCATCCAAATCAAATAATTGGCGTGATAAACGACGCCCATTTGATCTGTTTCGGCATAGCGGACTTCTATTTCTTTTTTTGAGACGTACAAATTCCCTCTACTCCCTTTTCACAATGTATATAATCCAATTTTAGCATATACAATGGGCAAAAACACGACAGACGGCTTCCATGCAAAAAAACCAGGTCGCCCTGGTTTATTGGTGATATCCGTTTTCGCGGTCTTCCGCCTCGTCATGGATTTCATTACGCATCGCCTCAATGCTTTCATTTCGGCGTTGATTTTTTTCGCGGATCTGCTCCTGTTCCGCCTCGTTGGCAAAAGACAGCTGCTCCTCAGACTCCTCGATATTTTCGATTGTGTTCTGCACCATGTCTTGAAGCTTCTCCACGTTGTCTGATCTGTCATCCGGATGATGTTTTTGGTGTGTCATGCGGGTCTCTGCCTCCTTTTCTTCTTTACTCGCCTTTTGTCTGCATAATGATCGGCGTTTCTCCTGATTTATCATGCATCTTTTTTCCTTTGTTGCGTTTATATTCTACCGGTTTTGTCCCAAGATGGCTCGGGGCAAATTTAGACTGTTTGTCATGTTCCCTCGGCATGTCTATCCCTCCTTTTCAGCATTAGGATTCTCAAAAAGGAGCGTAAACATGAATCGATTTTTAAAAAGTCACTTCAGCTTAAATTTCTCTTCAAGCTTATCTTCCAGCCGATCAAGAAACTCCTGGTTGGTCATGAGCTCCTTTTTGTTTTCCAAGACAAGTTCTTCAAATGTCCGCCTTTTCGCTTTTTTCATGTTGAATCACCTCCAGCTTGTTTTCATTTTCACCATTTTTTGGGCAATATAAGCAAAAAAGCCGGGATTTTTTATAATCCCAGCTTTTCTTCCATATTCTTTTTCGACATCGTGCCAAGGACGATATCTTTAATGATTCCGTTTTCATCAATAATAAATGTCGTCGGATACGAAAAAATCTCGTATTTCGCATTGATGCCCGTTCGGTCTAAGACGATGGGAAAATGTAAACCGTGCCTTTCGGCAAACGTTTTGACCGACTCTTCGTTTTTCTCGGAAGATGTAAAGTTGACGGCCAAAACAGCAATGTCCTGATTTTCGTTTTGGAGTTCTTCCATTGCAGGCATTTCTGTTTCACACGGTTTACACCAGGTCGCCCAAAAGTTTAACAGCACTTTTTTTCCTTTAAAGTCTGATAAAGATACATCGTTTCCATCCTTTAAAGACGGAAGCGTAAAATCAGGCGCCTTGTCTCCTTTCGCAATGCCGATTTCGGCTTCCTTTTGCCCTGTAAAGTTCCATACCGCAAGACCGGCCAAAACGAAAAGAAACGCGGCAGCCAGCAATTTTTTCATCATCGGCATCCTCCAATTCAGGATCACGCTGAAAAAAGAAGAGAAAGCTAAAGGCTCTCTCTCCTCATTCAATTACTGTTTCATTTTATTGCGGAGCACCATTTGCAGGATTCCGCCGTGACGGTAATAATCGATTTCCACTTCGCTGTCAAAGCGGACAACAGCTTCAAACGACTTGACTGTGCCGTCTTCGGCAATCGCTTTGACTTGAACGAGATCGCGCGGGCGCACCGTCTCACTCACGTCAACTTCAATCGTTTCTTTCCCGGTCAAACCGAGCGTTTCAGCGTTTTCTCCCTCTTTAAATTGAAGCGGAAGCACGCCCATCAGCACAAGGTTGCTTCTGTGAATTCTTTCAAAGCTTTCTGCAATGACGGTTTTGATGCCGAGCAGATTTGTTCCTTTTGCCGCCCAGTCGCGGGAAGAACCCATTCCATAGTCTTTTCCGGCAATGACGACCAGACCTGTGCCGTCTTCTTTATACTTCATGCAGGCATCATAGATGGACATTACTTCTTCTGTCGGCCAATACGTTGTATAACCGCCTTCTGTACCAGGAGCGATCTGGTTTTTGATTCTGATGTTGGCGAATGTTCCCCTCATCATGACTTCATGGTTTCCGCGTCTTGAACCATATGAGTTGAAGTCTCTAGGAGAAACGCCTTTTTCCTGCAAATATTTTCCGGCCGGCGTGTCTTTGCCGATCGCTCCCGCAGGAGAAATATGGTCAGTCGTGACAGAATCTCCGAATTTGCCGACAATGCGCAAACCTTTAAGCGGTTCAACCGTACCAGGCTCAACTGACATGTTTTCAAAGAACGGCGGGTTTTGAATGTAAGTGGACTCTTCATCCCATTTATACAGGGCTTCATCCGTTGTTTCAATTGCATTCCAGCGTTCATTGTCATCAAATACGCGCTCATATTCTTTTCTGAACAGCTCAGGAGTAACGGTTTGCTTCACGACGGAGTTGATTTCGTCCATCGTCGGCCAAATATCGTTGAAGTATACGTTTTGACCGTCTTCTCCGACGCCGATCGGTTCGTTTTTCAAGTCAATATCTACCGTGCCCGCCAATGCATAGGCCACGACAAGCGGCGGAGACGCCAGGTAGTTTCCTTTGACAAGCGGATGAATCCGGCCTTCAAAGTTACGGTTTCCGGAAAGGACAGACGTAATCAGCAGGTCGTTTTCGGCAACCGCTTTTTCGATTTCAGGCGCAAGCGGACCGGAGTTCCCGATACATGTCGTACAGCCGTATCCGACGATGTTAAATCCAAGCTCGCGCATATACGGAAGCAGGCCTGAATTGACTAAGTATCCTGTTACGACTTTTGAACCCGGAGCCAGGGATGTTTTCACATAGTTCGGTACTTTCAATCCCAGTTCAACCGCTTTTTTAGCGACAAGGCCCGCACCGATTAAGACATAAGGGTTTGATGTATTTGTGCAGCTGGTAATCGCCGCAATTGCGATCGCACCCGTTTTCATAACGGCTTCTTCGCCGTTTTCAAGCTTAAATTTGATTTCTTTGTCAGCCTCACTCGCGTTTAAACCGAATCCCTGGTTGCCCGCAGGGCTTGCCAAATGCTTGTGGAACGTCTCTTTCATGTCAGTCAGCGGAATGAGATCCTGAGGACGCTTCGGACCTGAAAGATTCGCTTCAACTTTTGACAAGTCAATTTCAACGATATCGGTAAATACGGGATCTTCCTGATCAGGCGTGTAGAACAATCCGTTTTGACGGCAATATTCTTTCACCACATTGATATGTTCTTCATCACGGCCTGTTAAACGCATGTATTCCAATGCTTCCTCATCAACAGGGAAAAAACCGCAAGTCGCGCCGTATTCAGGAGCCATATTTGCGATTGTCGCACGGTCTGCAAGCGGAAGTTCCGCAACACCCGGTCCGAAGAATTCGACGAACTTTCCGACCACGCCTTTTTCACGCAGCACCTGTGTTACTTTAAGCGCCAAGTCTGTCGCCGTCGTGCCGTTCGGCAGCTTTCCGACAAGCTTCGCTCCGATTACTTCAGGTACAGGGAAATATGAAGGCTGGCCGAGCATGCCCGCTTCAGCTTCAATTCCGCCGACGCCCCAGCCGAGAACGCCGATTCCGTTGATCATCGTTGTATGGGAGTCAGTACCGACAAGCGTGTCAGGATAAGCGACAATCTCGCCGTCTTCTTCCACAGCATGGACAACGTTTGCCAAATACTCAAGGTTCACCTGGTGAACAATACCTGTAGCAGGTGGAACAGCTTGATAGTTATTAAACGCTTTCTTAGCCCAGCTTAAAAATTTGTAACGCTCTGCATTTCGTTGGAATTCAAGATCCATATTAATTGTCAATGCATCTTCCGTACCCGCTTTGTCAACTTGTACGGAGTGGTCGATGACAAGGTCTACCGGTATTTCAGGATTGATTTTATCCGGATCTCCGCCGACTGAAGCCATCGCTTTTCTTAATGAAGCAAGGTCAACAACGGCTGGAACGCCGGTAAAGTCCTGCAAAATAACGCGGGATGGTTTGAAAGGAACGTCAATATCCTTTAATTCGGCAGTGCCCCATTTTGCCAAGTTTTCAACGTGTTCCTTTGTAATGACTCTCCCGTCTACTTGACGAAGAACGGATTCGAGCAAAACTTTAATGGAATAAGGCAGTTTTGATACGTTTCCGATTCCTTGATCCTCTAATGCTTTTAAAGAATAATAGCTGTACGTTTTGCCTTGTACTGTAAACGTTTTTCTTGATTGAAAAGCGTCTTTTTTTGCGACTTGTTGCTGATTCGCCATTTCTCCAAAATCCCCCTTTAAAGATCAAGATCATACGCCAGAAAAATCGGCATATTTCACCACAATTTTCTCACAATTTAATCTTAAAACAATTTTAAACATAAGTAAATATCAATGTTTTTATTAAATTCAATAAGAATGCCTTATATACGGAAAAAAGTTTATTTTACTGGAAATACATTTTTTTATACAATACACCCGCTAAGGCTATACTACAGTCTGAGGTGATCGAAAATGGCCAAACGAAAAGCAAACCATGTCATCAATGGAATGAACAATGCTAAACGCCAAGGAAACGGCGCGGGATATATTGAAGATGACCAGCATATTCTCACTGAGGCGGAACGCCAAAACAACAAAAAACGGAAGAACAATCAATAAATACTAAAATCCTTCATGATGGCTTAGGAGGTTAAGACATTGACAAATAAAAACGACGGCAAAGATATGCGCAAAAACGCACCGAAAGGAGCTCAGCATGGGCAGCCAGAGCCCTTGAGCGGAAGCAAAAAAGTTAAAAACCGGAACCATACGAGACAAAAACATAATTCCAGTCACGATATGTAATATTTTCCGCGTCTTTCACGGCGCGGTTTTGACTTTAACTCTCTGCTGGCGATGCAACCTCCTTCACATGAATTCACAGCTGTGCATAATCTAACGGTAAGGCTAGGTATGGAGGAATGATCAAATGACAAATACAAAACGTTTCGATTCCGCAGATTTTGATAAAGAATGGATGAAACAGTTTGTTGACGACCCTTTTCTCCTCTATGATGAGACTTTACCGATTGACCTTTACGAAACGAGCACTGAATATATAATCGAAGCAGATTTAAGCCGCTTGAATGCCCGGAACCTTGACATGACGTTTTCCGGCTACGATTTCAAGCTTGCGGTTAAAACCGATGAACAGCATTACGAAAAATCGCTGATGCTTCCTTTCTTTTTGAATGACAAACAGATCGAAGCGGAATGCGAAAACAGCATTCTTGCAGTTAAAATCAATAAGGAAGCAAGCCAAGAGGAAGTTTCGCTTTCATTTCATATTCCTTTTATATCATACATGCACAACAAGCAGAACCCGGACAGCGCTTAAAACACTTTGCCATCCGGGTTTTTTCCGTTCGTTCGTCAAATATCCGCTAGCAATTCTCTATGGCCGATTAGGGAATTGCTATACAATAGATTATGTTCTAGCATCTCTTTTGATCAGGCCGGTGTCCCATTTTATATTATTTTTTCTATGTTCTTCTAAAACGCCTTCATGTAAAATAGGTTATAGACAAAGGAGTGATGAGAGATGCTGGAAGGATGGTTTTTATGGCTGATGCTCGCTTGGATCGTCATCATGATCGTCCTCTTGTCAATCGGCGGTTTTTTCATGTTTCGCAAATTTTTAAAAAGGCTGCCTAAAGAAGATGGGAAATCTGAGCTGGACTGGCAGGATTATTTTATTGAACGGACAAGGCATTTGTGGAATGACGAAGAAAAAGAACTGCTTGAAGAATTGGTTTCTCCCGTACCCGAACTGTTTCGCGATGTAGCAAAAGCGAAAATCGCCGGAAAGATCGGAGAGCTCGCATTGAAGGAAAAAGCCGACGCAATCGACCGGGATTTAATCGTCAGAGGCTATATTATGGCCACACCGAAAAGAGACCATAAATTCCTCGTGAAGCGTTTAAAAGAAAAGAACATTGATCACTCTTCATATCAAGAGCTTTTTAAATAAACAAAACCTTTCCTGAAAGAAGGAAAGGTTTTGTTTTAATTGACCTGTATGTGATTTGACGCTTCAATCTGGCTTGAAAGCTTTCTGAACGATAAAAACATGGCAATCCGCCAAGGAACGATCATCCCGAAAGCCAGAATCCAAAACATTCCGCTCAGTGCGCCGTAATCAATCGTTGTGCTTAATATGCTCTTCATCACAATCCGGATGACGAGCAGCGCAATTAAAATAAACACAAACGATTTGGAGCGTTTAATATAGATTTTATCATCGCGGATTTCAAATTTTGAGGTTTTAATTAAGAAAATAGAAAAGATCATGCCCACTGTGAGAGCTTCCAAAAATTCGGCACCGGTCACGTGGAACATCGGAAATAAAAACATGAGAGCACCGGTGCTCATAAAAATCGGAGGCAGTATAATTTTTTTGGCCGTAGCCGGTTTTTCAGATGACTTGATTCTGACAGCCATGACAATGACGGCCATCACGACGGCAAGTATAGATGAAACGACGATCATCATACATATCATCCCTTTTTCTAAAGCTAATTTCTCTACTTGTTACTATACTCCAAAACGAAGAAAAAAACCATGTTCAAGTTTTCAGCTTTAAGGATTTCCGAGCACGTGGCGGATCGCTTCGATGACTTTCGTCTCCTCGAAAGGCTTGACGATAAAGTCCTTGGCTCCGGCTTCGATCGCTTCAACAACGATTCGCTTTTGCCGCATGGCCGTACACATGATCACTTTCACCTTCGGGTTCAGCTTGATCATGTCCTTTAAAGCTTCAATCCCGTTTTTCACAGGCATCGTAATATCCATGATAACCAAGTCCGGCTGCAGCTCTTGATAAAGCAAAACAGCTTCTTCCCCGTTCCCGGCTTCACCCGCGACTTGCAAGTCTTCTGTTTCAAGTATTTCTCTGATTTTATCTCTCATAAATTTTGCATCATCAACAATTAAAACCCTTGTCATACTCCCCTCCAACATCATTATTCAATTTTGCTGTGAATCAGTCCTATTGTAACAAAAAACCAAGGCGGTTCTTAGCCAGGTTTCTAAAAGCCTCTGAAATCGCCGAACAGGCCTGACAGTACGATAATGATTTTCGTCATCCAGTCAAAGAACAGCAGGATTCCGACTACAATCATTGCAATTCCGCCGATCTTCATGATGATGAGCTGATGCTTCCGAAGCCATTTCATCTTTGTAATGAAAAAAGACAGGAGCAGAAACGGCAGGCTGAATCCGAGCGCATAAAGCACCATATAAGGCACAGCCGACATCGGGTTCGTTCCGGCGAGGGTGATGACCGCTGCAAGAATCGGACCGGTGCAGGGCGTCCAGCCGGCGGCAAATGCCATTCCGATTCCGACAGAACCGAGCAGGCCGCCGGGCCTGTTTTTAAAATGGAGGCGCCTTTCTTTCATTAAAAATTCAGGCTTAAAAACCCCCAGTGTGACAAATCCGAAAAAGATGATAAATACCGCGCCAAGCTGCCTGATGAGCTGATGATAATCCTTAAAAAAGGACCCGACAAGCGATGTGCTGTAGCCGAGAGCCACAAAGATCATCGAAAAGCCAATCAGGAAAAAGATCGTATGTATCAGGCTCCTTTTTTGAAACATAAGTCTGTCAGAATGGATTTCACTCATGCTGACACCTGTAATATATGATAAAAAAGCGGGATACAGCGGCAGGCAGCATGGCGAAATAAACGATAGAAACCCTGCACCGAAAGCGAGAATATAGTTGATATCAGCCATCTCTTTCTCCCTTCTATTTTTTGGAATACCATGAAAGAAAATCATTTGATATGACAATTACATTTCAATTTCCTAACATATCACAAAAAAGGATGTTGGTTTCACGAATTTCTTTATATAATCAATTTTGACAATTTACCCTTATCACCTTCAGAATTGAAAAGGAACCTATATATGGATATAATAACATTTAGTAGGCAACAAAAAGATGATTTTTACAGAAGAAAGGATAAATTCCTGTGATGAAAGAAAATTTGCTTCATGAAATTGAGGAAAAAAGAAAAGAGCTGCTAAAAATCGTCATGACAAACGGCATGACTTCACATATCACCATTCAGCACAGCCAGCAGCTGGATATCCTTCTTTTGGAATACCAAAAACGATCTCTCGGACATACACAATAATCATAGATCAAAATAAAAAACCCGGAAGCGGGTTTTTTATTTTATAACCATGTTCCTTCTATGTCATAATCGCATTCGTATTATTTCGTTTGATTTTCCATGGCTTTCATCATTTGATTAATTTTCTTCTGGGATGGTTTCATACCCATCTGCATCATCATCATGCGCAGCATTTGTTCATTAATTGGCGGATTTTTTTTCAAATAGTTCATCATATATTTACGAGCAATAAAAAATCCGAGTGCAACACCTGCGAGCAATGCTAAAACGCCCACTAGGATGACAACCCATAAATCCATTTAATTTCCTCCTTCATGTTGTCTCGTATAAAGTGTACTAAACCAAACGCTATTATACAACATCTACAGTCCAAAATCTTTTTTTTATACAAAATTTCTTTCTTTCACAGGGTTCAGCCAGCCGTAACGTTTCATATTAAAATCCATCGCAAGGAAACACGGACTTACTTTCCGCAAAACCTCAAAGAAAACCGTTTCGGCATCGAATGGACCCTTCGCCAAAATCTCAATATGTCGGTCTTTGATAATAAAAGAAGCGCTTCCTTTTGGAACAATCAATCTGTATACATAGTCAACTTGTGTATAGTCTTCCCGGCAGAGGTTCATTTTCATTCTTTTGTGTATATGGGCAGCGGGAATCGGTTTTGTAATGAACTCGATCTGCTTGGCGGCTAATTGAGACTTTTGATCGGGGCTCGTCCAATGATAATCGTAAAACAGCTTGAACATGACAGACTCTCTTCCAAAATAATGGCCGGCAAATTCCTCTTCTATCAAATACGTGTAATAATGGCGTTCCATCACTGTCTCATCCCCCTGTTTCGAAGAATATATGCTTTCTATTATACAAAAGGGGGTTAGAAATGATTGTCTGATGATGATAAAAGAAGCGACTAATTTTGTCGAAACGAAAAAAAGAGAATGATCCGCAGATCATTCTCTTTCATATACCCGATTAGCGATTTAACAGCTTTTTCACCCGGTCAACTACATTTGCAGGCGTAAAACCGTATTCTTTCATGATCGTTTCGCCGGGAGCTGATGCACCGAAATGGTCGATTCCGAGAATGTCCCCGTCAGTGCCGGTATATCTCTCCCATCCGAGCGGCGATCCCATTTCAATTGCGAGACGCTTTGTCACATCAGTTGGAAGAACAGCATTTTTATATTCGGCCGGCTGCTTGTCGAAACGATCCCAAGACGGAACGCTGACAACGGATACGTCAATGCCTTCTTTTTTCAGCTCGCTTTGTGCGTCAAGCGCAAGGCCGACTTCAGATCCGCTCGCAAGCAAGATCGCTTCCGGTTTTTCGTTTTGACTTTTCGAAACGACATACCCACCTTTTTCAACGCCTTCATAAGCTGCTTCAGCAGACTGATCGATTGTCGGCAAGTTTTGGCGTGTCAACACAAGCGCAGTCGGCTGATTTTTTGATTGAAGCGCCAGTTTCCATGCTGCTGCTGTTTCATTTCCGTCCGCAGGTCTGATGACGGACAAGTTCGGCAGCGCACGAAGCGATGCCAGCTGTTCAATCGGCTCATGAGTCGGTCCGTCTTCTCCGACGGCAATGCTGTCATGTGTAAACACATATGTGACAGGAAGCCCCATTAATGCCGCAAGACGGATCGCAGGTCTCAGGTAGTCGGAGAAAACGAAGAACGTTCCGCCGAATACGCGAAGGCCTCCGTGGAGAGCCATTCCGTTCAAAGCTGCTCCCATCGCAAATTCCCGTACACCGAACCAGATATTTCTGCCGGCGTAATCTTTCGCTGAAAAATCTCCGCCGTTTTTGATTGTCGTTTTGTTGGAGCCGGCCAAGTCAGCGGATCCGCCAAAGAAAAACGGCACTTGTTGAGCGATTCCGTTTAACACTTCCCCTGAGGATGCACGCGAAGCAAGGCTGCTTCCTTTCTCATAAGCAGGTACTTTCTGATCCCAACCTTCAGGAAGCTCGCCTTTCATCGCAAGTTCAAGCTCTTCGGCAAGTTCCGGGTGGGCTTTCTTGTATGCGGAGAACAGCTCGTTCCATTCCGCCTCTTTTTTCTTGCCCGCTTCCTTCACTGTTTCGTTAAAGTGTTCGTACACTTCGGAAGGGACATGAAAATCTTCTTCGTATGTCCACTCATACGCTTCCTTCGTTAATTTCGCCTCTTCTGAGCCGAGCGGAGCGCCGTGAACGCCGGATGTTCCCGCGCGGTTTGGAGAGCCGAAACCGATCGTTGTTTTCACTTCAACTAATGTCGGCTGCTTTTCATTTTGTTTCGCTTTCTCGACGGCTGCCGTAATTTCAGCAATGTTATTGCCGTCTTCAACATAAAGCACTTCCCAATTCATCGCTTCAAAACGCTGCTTCACATTTTCAGAGAATGAGCGGTTTAATTCACCGTCAAGCGAAATGTCATTTGAATCATAAAGCACGATGAGACGGCCGAGGTTTAAATGTCCCGCAAGCGAAGCCGCTTCCGATGAAATTCCCTCCATCAAGTCTCCGTCACCGCAAATGCTGTATGTATAATGATCAACGACGCGATAGTCGTCACGGTTGTAAGTTTCCGCAAGGTGACGTTCAGCAAGCGCCATTCCGACAGCCATTCCAATTCCTTGGCCAAGCGGGCCTGTAGTCGCATCTACACCCGGAGTATGTCCGAATTCCGGATGCCCGGGCGTTTTGCTTCCCCATTGGCGGAAATTCTTGAGGTCTTCAATTGAAACGTCATACCCGCTTAAGTGAAGCATGCTGTACAGAAGCATTGATCCATGACCGGCAGACAGCACAAAACGGTCCCTGTTAAACCAATTCGGATTTTCAGGGCTGACATTCATCATTTTTGTCCAAAGCGCATAAGCCATCGGAGCAGTCCCCATCGGCATGCCCGGGTGACCGGATTTAGCTTTTTCAATCGCGTCTATGGAGAGTGTTCGTATTGTTGCGACAGATTTTAATTCAATCGTTTTCATTATGATCCCCTTCCTGTATGGACTCTACTTTCTTATCATAAATCTACCCATCGGTTTTCACAACCATTTCAGCTCAAAAGCAGTGAAAATTGACGAATCTTTGCCTTCATTTTAAATTGTAGTATATACAAAAAGGGAATACGATATCGGCGTATTCCCTAAATTAATGCAATCGGCGGTTTCTTTTTTCCTGTTTGAGCCTTTCAGGCGTCACATCATTACCTTCAGGGTCAACAATCGTCACAGTTTTCAACGTGTTTTTCATAGACGCGCGGACGCCTTGAAGATATTCCTGGCGAAGCTTCTGCTGTTCTGCTTTTTCTTCGTCTGTTAAAGATCCGCTCTTTGCTTTTTTGGCAAGCTCGTTAATTCTGGCTATTTTTTCATTAGAAATCATAAGATACTCCTTTGATTCGGTATATATCCATCATACTACTAAATCCGCTTTCGTTTGACAACAGATTAGTCTGCAAGGCCGTCCTTATACTCCTGGTAGCGGCGGTGAACGGTTGCTTTTGAAATGCTGTATCCGAACCCTCTCAACACGGCTGCAATCTCCGCAAACGTCAGCTTGTTCTCCCTGAGCCTGACGATTTCTGAAAGAGGCGCTTCGATCCGCTCTCTCCCGCCGCCTTCTTTGCGGTGTTTCAGATTCCTCTCCGGGCGGTAGCCGTTTTCGACCGCCTTCTTCATTCCCCGCTTAATCTTCAGGTTATGTATTTTCCGCTGGTATTCTTCGACAATGCCGACAATCTCCAAAACCATCGAATCCGCTTCGGAAAGCTCAAGCTTTCCCCGGTGAGCCAGCGTGTAGATTTGAACGCCTTCTTTATATAAACAGTGAAGAAGGGCAATTTTGGCATTCCCTCTTCCAAGCCGCGTATCATCCTGTATTAAAACCGCGTCGATGTCTGATGTTTTGATTTCCTCGAGCAGATCGAAGACGCCGTCGCGGTCCATCTCATATCCGCTCGCCTGCTCGGAAATGACGTTCACGACGTTCATCCCGTGCTCGGCGGCAAGCGACTGAAGCTCTTCAGCCTGCCGTTTTAATGAGGTTTCCTGCTGCTCCTTCGCAGTGCTTACCCTGGTGTAAATAATCGCATTCATGGAAATCCCCTCAATCTTTTATTCTACAACTGCAAGCTGATATTGATCGGAGTGCTGTTTGGCTACCGGCAGAACCAAGACATCGCCCGGTTTAATGACGGAAGTCGGCAGATTGTTTTTATCGGCGACCCATTCGATGAATTTTTGTTTGTCAGCGGGTTTTCCGCCTTTGATCCGGTCGGCCAGCTCCCACAATGTATCGCCTTCCTGCACTTCTATTTTAACATATTGCTTTCTTTCTTCGATTTTACCGGCAAAAGACACAAACAGAATACAACAGCTGATCACAGCAGTAAACAGACTGACAAAAATCAATGATTCTCTTTTCATATCCATCACCCCAGAATGTTTGTTCGGTTTTATGATTTCAGTATACATACGAACAAATGTTTCTGTCAATCGTTTTTTTCGAACCTATGTTTGTACTCAAAGGAAAAACATGCTATAATCTAGCTAAAATCGACGTTTTGAGGTGCAAAAAATGACGAAGCTATCAAAAAGACAACTTGATATTTTGCGTTTCATTAAAGAAGAAGTGAAACGCAAAGGCTATCCGCCTTCCGTCAGGGAGATCGGAGAAGCGGTCGGCCTGGCGTCAAGTTCAACGGTACACGGCCACTTGGCAAGGCTTGAAACGAAGGGATTGATCAGAAGGGATCCGACGAAGCCGAGAGCGATCGAAATTCTCGATACAGAGGAAGAAATTCACATTCCGAAAAACCAGGTTGTCAATGTCCCGGTCATCGGAAAGGTGACAGCCGGTACGCCGATTACCGCAGTCGAAAACATTGAGGAATACTTTCCGCTTCCTGACCGCCTGGCGCCGCCGGATGAGCATGTCTTCATGCTGGAGATCATGGGCGAAAGCATGATCGATGCCGGAATTCTTGATCAGGATTATGTGATAGTCAAACAGCAGAACACCGCAAACAACGGAGATATCGTCGTTGCGATGACCGAAGACGACGAAGCGACTGTTAAGCGGTTTTTCAAGGAAGAAACACATATCCGCCTTCAGCCGGAAAACCCGACGATGGAACCGATCATCCTCCAGAATGTGACGATTCTCGGAAAAGTCATTGGCGTATTCCGCACTGTTCATTAAAAAACGGACTCATCAGCAAAACCGCCGGCCGGCGGTTTTTTTTTTGCACGAAAAAACAGGCTCACATCCATACGGCAATGAAGGATGCGAGCCTGAAACAGAGGGATTGATCATATGCTTACATTACCATTATCCCCCAAAGTGGTTTTCTTGTCAACAAAAATGTTTCCTGGAGGAAACATTTTTTTCGTTGTCTCCCTTTTATTGAACGATAAACAAAATTCTCGTCCCGTCAGCGTAACCGCTCAGCCTGTTCCCGACCCAGGAACCGGCTCCGCGGTTATCCGATGAGCTGACATATCTGACCGACGCTCCTTTTCCTCCTTCTTCACACATGGCCATCGGCCATTCGTCACGGTCAAAGCCCGGCTTGGTCGGAATCCCCTTTAATGATTCCTGACGGCGCTTATCCGCTCCCGATCTTTCAATTGTGCAGACATCTGAATGGCCCGATTTGATTGCAGCGCTTATATGAGCACCGGTTTCAGGGTAGCGCGATGCCGGAAAATGCAATACGTCATCATACCTTGCAGCGCCTTCGGCATGCTGAGGAGAATATGCAGCCCCTCCCGAAAGCCCGAGCAGCACCAATGCGGAAAACAGCAGATGAACCGTCCATTTTTTGATCATGACAAAAACAACCTCCTCTTGTATATGCTGGTATCACTAACAGATTAAGAGAGAATTGTTTTTGCTTTTCGGGCTCTTTGTGAAAAAGACGTTTAGATTGTGTAAATAAACGTTTATTTTCTATGATCAAGTTAAATGCTCGGTCATGCCTGTGATAGAATTCCTCGATATTAAACTGCACGTGCTTTTGCGTCCGATCTAAACGTAAACACGTACATGCGGCTGTCAGATACGCAAACTTTTTCATCGATGTAGTTTTTTAAAATAATTCATTCACACAACAAAAAAACAGGCGGCAAATCCGCCTGTTCATACGGCAACTTCAAATGTCAGCTTGTCGCCGTGCTTATAGTCAATTAATTTAAAATCATCGATTGTAAAGTCATAAAAGTTTTTGATGTCCGGGTTGATCCACAGCTTCGGCGCTTCATACTGCTCGCGTTTCATCTGAATGTTTAAATTGTCGATGTGACGGGTATAGATGTGGCAGTCACCGATATTGAAGATGTATTCGCCCAGCTCATAACCGAGGACTTGGGCGATCATGCGCTGCAAGACGTTATATTGGAACACATTGAACGGGTTGCCAAGCGCCATGTCATTGCTTCTCGCTCTTACTTCCAAAGAAAGCTTTCCTTCCTTCACATACCATTGCGTCTCATAGACGCAGGGCGTCAAGGCCATGCCGTCCAAGTCATCGGGATTCCACAGCATAGTCAAATGCCTGCGTGAAGACGGGTTATGCTTCAACTGATGGAGCAAATAATCCACTTGATCGGCTTTCTGACCGTTAACCGTTCTGTTTTTCTTTGCTAATTGATAGCCGTACGCTGCTCCGATTGTGCCGTCTTCAAGCCGCCATTGATCCCAAATATGAACCCCCATATCGTTCAAAACTTGAACATCATTGGATTTCAGCTGCCAGATCCAAAGCAGCTCTTTAATGGCCGTTTTCCACGCCACCTTCTTCGTCGTCAAAATCGGCACTTCTGAATTGTCAAACCGCATTTTTTCGCTCATGATGCTCAGCGTATGAGCCGGCGTTCCGTCTGAATCCCACTTCGTCCGGACCTGATATTCTTCATCGGAGATCCCTGATTCAATAATTTTTTGAATGATTGCATTGTATTGCTGGTCATAATGGCTCATCTTATCCTCTCCTCTTTCCACATGATATGTATAAAATGAGTTTTTTTCAAGGTTTAAGATCATGCGCGGGTTTGATAAATCTCCAACGCTTTCCTGATAACATTTTTATCGTATCCAGTGACATCATGGATTTTCTCAGTCCAGCCTGCGATTGTGTCCGGCTTCGCTTCTCTGTATAATCCTTTGCTCGTGCTAAGATAGATGTCCCAGCCGCTGAATTCCCAATGCGCGATTTCATGTTGAAACGGAATTCTGCATTCCAGTAATGGCTCAGGCTTCAATGCCGCTTGCGAGTATTCAGCCGCCTCCCAAAAAACGGACATGTCAACAGGGTCTGTAAAGTAGACTTGAGTTGACACCTTTCCGTTCGGCCGATGGTAAAGGACCTTAACTCCGCCGGTTGTCGGCTTGACTTGAATTTGTGCTGCCGGGAAAAAACCGTCCAGCTTTTCACTGGTATAATCTTCACATTCGCAGTCGATCAGAATCGGCTGCAGCCATTGGTCTCCCAGATCACACAAAAAGCGCCGTCCTCTTTCATCAAGCGCGATGACTGCGGCATGCGCACGTTCTGTTTTGAACGAACGGCCGATCGGAAAAGCGTCCACTCCGTCTTTTGTAAACTCGTCCAGCAGCCAAATCGAAAGGTCAAAGCAATTACCGGCAATGCCGTACTCTAGGTGGTGTTCCTTCATCATTGATACGTTCCGCTGTTTCTGATCCCCTGCCTGATGATAAAACCATGCCTTTGTCAGCGTTTCCATCGGAAAAGCGTCGAATCTTCTCCACGTACGGAGAATGGCGTCCGGAGCAAACATCATCTTCCCTCCTGTCCAGAAGCGATTTTAACACTATTATATACGGGCGCCCGAGACGAAAAAAATCCCTTAGCAAGGGATTTTTCAGCTTGTCGACAAAGCCATAAAAAGTGGCTTGATCGACAAGCTTTTTTTGTTAAAATGTGAGTGAAATCTAGTTTT
>NZ_JASGCA010000069.1:0-342 GCF_030449715.1 Bacillus sp. LB7 | reverse complement strand
GCTCCGCAGGCAGGATTCGAACCTGCGACCGATCGGTTAACAGCCGATAGCTCTACCACTGAGCTACTGCGGAATAATGCCTGCCTGGCGATGTCCTACTCTCGCAGGGGGAATCCCCCAACTACCATCGGCGCTGAAGAGCTTAACTTCCGTGTTCGGCATGGGAACGGGTGTGACCTCTTCGCCATCATCACCAGACAATTTAGTGACAAAGATCATTATACTATGTATTTGAAAAAATGCAAGTGCATTTTTCGAGAAATTATTCTCTCAAAACTAGATAACGGTCAGACATTTCACAAACATTTAGGTTAAGTCCTCGATCGATTAGTATCTGTCAGC
>NZ_JASGCA010000068.1:0-346 GCF_030449715.1 Bacillus sp. LB7 | reverse complement strand
GCCTGAACGATTTCCTCAGCGAACGGGGACAAGACACCGTCCTCCACACAATGATCTATGTCTATGCCGATGAACGGATCATCTTTTGAAAACATGAAGCCGATCCCGTCATAATCTCGATCGTTATAAAATTTCAAAACGGTCGGGAATGTCGACCAGGTTCTTTTATTACTGGATTGAGCCATGCTGCCGTCAATCTGGTACGGCACTTTTGTTTTCTTACCGTCACGTTCTTCGGAACGCCATAAAATCCACTGAGGGGCGTTTTTTAGCTCTTGCGGTATGTTCTTAAATTCGTACATGTGATAACTCCCCTTTAAAAACGAGGGAGCTATACACTCCCTCA
>NZ_JASGCA010000067.1:0-352 GCF_030449715.1 Bacillus sp. LB7 | reverse complement strand
TGCTGGTACTGGTGATTACGCTGGTACTGTACGCCTGGGGCTTTGAGTGGCTGGGCTTTCCGCTGGCGACGACATTGCTGACTTTCAGCATGGGCCTGCTGTTCCATGCCAGCTTGAAGGCGGCATTGGTGTCCGGCGTGGTGATGGGCGTAGCGCTGTATTACGCCTTTGACCGCTTACTTGATGTGACACTGCCACTCGGCGTTTGGCTGAGCTAACGGGAGCGAAAATGGATACCTGGATGTACTTGTCTCAAGGGTTCGAAGTGGCATTGGTGCCACAGAACCTGATTATCGCGTTGGTCGGCTGTTTCGTTGGCACCATTGTCGGCCTGCTGCCAGGGCTGGGGTGC
>NZ_JASGCA010000066.1:0-353 GCF_030449715.1 Bacillus sp. LB7 | reverse complement strand
AGATTTACTGACGGCAGCCAGGTCTATGTCAATACAGAAGTCGAAGACGCGCTGAAGGGCGTTATTTTTTATGTCTTGGAACCGAACCAAGTTAAGCATTACGGAACCGTACAGGCCGAGCTTTATGTCAATTACGACAACGGCCAAAAAATGAGCGTGCATCAGTTTACGTTTGTGATCGATAGGGCGCTTGTTGATCAGGACATAGCGCCGATTGCTGAATACTATATCGAAGATTTCGAGACGCTTAAAGCCGTTATTCAGGAAATGGCGGACGATGCCGAACAGCTTCTTGCCAAATTGGAGAAGAAGTTCGAGACGCTCAATAATATCGAAACGAAGGACGGTGCCCA
>NZ_JASGCA010000065.1:0-366 GCF_030449715.1 Bacillus sp. LB7 | reverse complement strand
GAGGATTAGCTCAGCTGGGAGAGCATCTGCCTTACAAGCAGAGGGTCGGCGGTTCGATCCCGTCATCCTCCACCATTATAATATTTTGTTGATTAAGCCGGTGTAGCTCAATTGGTAGAGCAACTGACTTGTAATCAGTAGGTTGGGGGTTCAAGTCCTCTTGCCGGCACCACTTTTTTATGATATAATATATAAGTCTCTTTTAAAGAGCCATTAGCTCAGTTGGTAGAGCATCTGACTTTTAATCAGAGGGTCGAAGGTTCGAGTCCTTCATGGCTCACCAATTTATGCGGGTGTGGCGGAATTGGCAGACGCGCTAGACTTAGGATCTAGTGTCTTTACGGCGTGGGGGTTCGAGTCCCTTCA
>NZ_JASGCA010000064.1:0-368 GCF_030449715.1 Bacillus sp. LB7 | reverse complement strand
TATGAACCGGATGGACCAGCAAAAAGCTACCAGCGTATTGTAACGAGCGCATTTACCGGAGAAGACAGAGTAAAAAATGTTTTAAAAGATTTCAAAGAAAAAACTGGATTGGAAGCTAGCTATGAATTAGTTGGTGAAAAAGAAGATTCGAAGTATAGAATTGTAACACAATCGATATTAGATGAATCAAAACTAAACACTGGATTGAAGTATTTTCATGATAACAACTGGGGGGCAACAGCCCAAAAAACCGGCGAAACAGGGTATGAAAAGTTTAGGATTGTAACCAATCCAACATTAGATGATTCAGAGATTAAAGCAGGCTTAAAATTCTTCACAGATCGAGGCTGGGGAGCATCGGCTCAAAA
>NZ_JASGCA010000063.1:0-368 GCF_030449715.1 Bacillus sp. LB7 | reverse complement strand
TGCGCCCTTTCTAACTTAACCGTTAAAAAGAATCACTACGTGATATCTTGCATTACTAATTGAATGTGATGTCTACTGTTATCTAGTTTTCAAAGAACACGTTGGTGGAGCCTAGCGGGATCGAACCGCTGACCTCCTGCGTGCAAAGCAGGCGCTCTCCCAGCTGAGCTAAGGCCCCGTATATAAAGATGGTGGGCCTGAGTGGACTCGAACCACCGACCTCACGCTTATCAGGCGTGCGCTCTAACCAGCTGAGCTACAGGCCCATCTTTTGATTCATATGAAGGAAGTTCCTTCAAAACTAAACAAGATCTAAACGCACCTGTCTATAAGACCGCAAGGTCTTATATTCCGTATAATATCCTTAG
>NZ_JASGCA010000062.1:0-404 GCF_030449715.1 Bacillus sp. LB7 | reverse complement strand
CTAAGGATATTATACGGAATATAAGACCTTGCGGTCTTATAGACAGGTGCGTTTAGATCTTGTTTAGTTTTGAAGGATCATTCCTTCAAAACGTGTTCTTTGAAAACTAGATAACGAAAGTAGACATCACATTCAATTAGTAATGCAAGATATCACGTAGTGATTCTTTTTAACGGTTAAGTTAGAAAGGGCGCACGGTGGATGCCTTGGCACTAGGAGCCGATGAAGGACGGGACGAACACCGATATGCTTCGGGGAGCTGTAAGCAAGCTTTGATCCGGAGATTTCCGAATGGGGAAACCCACTGCTCGTAATGGAGCAGTATCCATATCTGAATTCATAGGATATGAGAAGGCAGACCCGGGGAACTGAAACATCTAAGTACCCGGAGGAAGAGAAAGCAA
>NZ_JASGCA010000061.1:0-428 GCF_030449715.1 Bacillus sp. LB7 | reverse complement strand
GATGAAATTCATCGAGAGGGTGGAGGCCAGCTTGTTATACCAGAAGGCATTTATTTAATTGAGAAGAGAATTTATATCTATGGGAACACCCGATTTACAATGTCTCCAAGCTGTGTATTACTTAGAGGTTGGGCGGGCGGATTTTTTGCCAATGGAACGCCGAATGATAAATTCACAGGCTATTCCGGAAGAGGCAACATCATTATTGAAGGCGGTATTTTAGACGGTAACTATGCCAATATAGACAAATACCCGACTACTGCGATGGACTCAATCATTTTAGGCCATGCAAATAATATTTGGATTGACCGCGTAACTTTCAAAGACACGATTACCGCCCATGCCATTGATGCCAATGGGATCAACAATCTCCAGATCACAAGGAGCAATTTTTTTGGATTCATAGACTTGAGCGGAAAACGCCCTTT
>NZ_JASGCA010000060.1:0-437 GCF_030449715.1 Bacillus sp. LB7 | reverse complement strand
GTATCAACACAGGACACATAATTTCGATCAATAAAGGTGTTGTAACAGCCTTCTATCCACATCCCTCTTCTTCCCCCGAAAATCCGGTTATCAGAGATAAAAGCATTTCTTGCAAAGACTAATTTGATGGCTTGCTCATAGTCATATTCACCAATCTCTTTTGCCTTTAATTTAAAGTAGTTCCCAAAAATACGAATGCCATCGCTCCAGGCGACTTCGTTGTTATATATTTGCCCAAACGATAAGATTCCGTATGACTTGTAATCATAAAAGTCATTTCCCTGAATCAAGACGTTTTGTGCATTTTGAGGGCGATTCATTTGGACTCCTTCAACATTTTTAGAACTTTCAATTCCTCCGGCTGCTTGGGAAATTCGAATACATTCATTATTGCGCTTAAATCGATTGTTTAAAATCTTAACTTCGCCCCATTTAAA